>CAZZXJ010000254.1:0-5585 GCA_964657905.1 uncultured Stigonema sp. | reverse complement strand
CACTCTCCCACTCTCCTCAGTAGTCCCATTGCCTTTAATTTGGCAACAGTGTAGCTGTTAGTGCCACCTGCTAGCTGTACATGTCCCGGTAATTTAGCTGCCAATACTTTTTGCCCTAATTTCACGGCGGCTAGAGTGGTACCATCACCAATATCTCCACTCATCGGACGACCGTCAGTTTGCCAAATTAAGGCACTCTTCAACGGGGAGATCGTGCCATAAAGGGCGTGAAGGTAATCGATCAGACCCTCACCATCCGGACAACTGATTGCTACTAACTTCAGCTGTCGTATCCACGGTGAAATTGCTTGCCACAATCGCTGAAATTCTGCCAAACGCCCAACCCTAGTATGAATTTCTACAGCATCCACCCCAGATGACAGTATCAATGGCGCGATCGCTCCGGGCGTTGATACATATGATCTTGTATAAATTATATCATAAGGACAAATTGGTATGCAACGACCGCAGCCGTAGCATTTTTGGGATATAACTCCTGAAAAATCGTCTTTTGTACTGTTGAAAACAATCGCCTGTGCCGGACAAATCGTTTCACATGGTCTATGGCAGTGTGCGGGGCATTCAGTAGAATTAAATTCCGCTTTGCGAAAATGAGGATCTTCCCCATCACTAAGGCTGACCATTAATAGTGGCGACGTTCCTCTGTTGCCAAAGCCTCGGTACTTGGCATCCCTTGTTAAATGAGTGGCAACTTGTAGCGCTTCTTGTGCTACGGCAATCACAGATGGATCGGCAGCCACGTCTATACAGTCAGCGCCAGCCAATGTATAAGCTAGTGTTAGGCTTCTGACCGCAGGCAGATGTTGGAAGCTGGCTCCGCAGATGAGCTTGAACCAGTGCCCTTCATTAAGGGATCGTAAAGGGTTTAATAGATCAGTCACATTTCTATTATGCTATGCGACTGAAAATAGTAGTCGGTATTTGTGAAAAAGTCTTGAGTCAGGAGGAGCAAGCAAGCAGTACGTCCTTTGTGTCTCCTCAGGGGCACGAGAAATGACCCTTTGGAGGAGATCCTTGCACCAACACCACGTCTCCTTGCATTATGATGCAAAAAAAATCTTCGAGTTGTACCTTAAAACCTGTAGACCACAGCGAGTAGTTGTAGCGAGTCTGTGTGTATGCGAGACGTGTTCACCACTCCGGTAGCATAGCAAATCAAATTATTAGTGATTTTTTAGCTAAATCTCTTGCACACAAGCCATTTTGCCCTTTACATAGTGATAAAACAGCTCGAGGACAAAGCTTCAACCTAACTATAAGCAATAGTTATTATAATTGCTCTATGGTTAAAGAGATGACTTGCAAAACGTATCAAAAACTACAAACTTTGCCAATGATCCCTCTTCTGGAAAATGTGAGAAGTCTAAGCGGCGGCTTCCGCCACTCATAAATTCGGTGGATACAGGGGTGTTTTATCAATTCCTCCAATATGATTTAGTGGCCAAAAGCGAAATACTGCACGACCGATGATATTCTGGCGAGGCACAACACCCCAGCAACGGCTATCATAACTACTGTTGCGGTTATCTCCTAAAACCAAGTATGAGTTAGGCGGTATAGTCTCGGTATGGGCCAGGTAAGGCGGTTGCTGTCCTGATGTGCAAACATCAATTACTGTGCGCTGTTCGGCAGCAAGGTACTTTTCTGGAAGGAGTTTGTTGTTGATATAAACTTTGCCACCCTTGAGTTCTACCTTGTCTCCGGGTAAGCCAATGACACGCTTAATAAAGGCATCTTGGTATTGTTCCTTCTGTAATTCTTCTGTAGGTGAGAATACTACAATATTTCCCCGCTGTGGATCAGAAAATTTATAGCTTAACTTATCGACAATAATCTTATCTGCCTCCCACTGGTTAGGAGTGCCATGTAGGGTTGGTTCCATTGAACCTGAGGGAATCCAACGAGCTTCAGCAACAAAGGTGCGAATTCCTAGGGCTAGCACAATGCTCAATACAATTGTTCTACCTAGTTCTGTGATCCAAGAGTTATCGGGTCTTTGGCTTGAGTTGTTATCGGACACGTGCTTTTGCATGAAATTACTTAAGAAAAATCTTTAGATGCAGGTCATTAACTTGCCTGCTCATAGCTACTGTATTTGTTTATCTTAACTGTACAAATTACTTCTCCTAGTTATGTTGTTATGATCACAGGGTTATCCATAATTAAAAACAATAAACTTTTTTGTAACAAAATACACAAATTTTTGGGAATGGAGTTTAACCAAGTTTACCCTAAAGGAATAATAAAGAGGAGTCAGAAGTCAGGAATTAGGAGAACCCTATGGATAAATCTGCTTGTTTCAAGAAAAATGCAGAACTTTTGTTTCTTGCATGTCTAAAGACTCTGGCTTGAAACCAGCTCATCAGAAGCCAAGAACACACAAGAGCTATTCTGACTTCTGAACGCCAGTCACCTGTGAGGGGAAACCCGTATAAGAAGCACACTGCCTCCTACAAGCAACTTCTCTAGCCCTGCCACAAGGTGCTCCTCCTGACATCCTGACTTCTTTTTGGTTATCTGTAACGCGTAGTTCTAGCATTAACCCTGTTAACCCCATGTCATCTCCCACAAGTTTGTTGATTCGCCACGCTCAAATTATTTTACCCAATAATGAAATCATCATTGGGGATGTGCTGACGCGGGAGCGCATAGTCGTCGAAGTCGCACCACAAATCGACCATGCAACACCTACTACAGAAATTGACGCACAAGGGTTAACTTTGTTGCCAGGAGTGATTGATCCTCAGGTACACTTTCGAGAACCAGGATTGGAACACAAGGAAGATTTATTTACCGCCAGCTGTGCTTGTGCCAAAGGGGGGGTAACCTCATTTCTAGAAATGCCTAATACGCGCCCCCCCACAATTACCCAACAAGCTCTCGATGACAAGCTACAACGTGCCGCCAACAAGTGCCTTGTCAATTATGGCTTTTTTATTGGGGGAACGGCAGATCATTTGCCAGACTTGCTTTTAGCTAACCCAACACCGGGAATTAAGATCTTTATGGGATCGATGCATGGTCAGTTGCTGGTTGACAAAGAAGCGGCAATGGATGCGATTTTTGCTCAAGGCGATCGCTTAATTGCCGTCCATGCGGAAGACCAAGACAGGATCAATCAACGCCGTCATGTATTTGCCGAAATTCACGATCCAGCAGTTCACTCGCAGATTCAAGATAATCAAGCGGCGCTGTTAGCAACTAGAAGAGCGTTAAAACTTTCTAAAAAATATCAACGTCGTCTACATATTCTGCATATGTCAACGGCAGAAGAAGCAGACTTGCTGCGTCAAGATAAACCGAGTTGGGTAACAGCAGAGGTGACGCCACAGCATTTGTTTTTAAATACCAGTGCCTATGAAAAGATGGGTACGTTGGCGCAAATGAATCCACCTTTGCGATCGCCGCATGACAATCAAGTCCTTTGGCAAGCTTTGCGTGATGGCGTCATTGACTTCATTGCCACGGATCACGCACCGCATACCTTAGAGGAAAAAGCCCAAGAGTATCCGAATAGTCCATCTGGAATGCCTGGGGTAGAAACTTCCCTACCTTTGATGTTGACTGCTGCAATGGAGGGACAGTGTACCCTTGCTCAAGTTGCTCACTGGACTTCATTGGCTGTAGCTCAGGCTTATAATATTCCTAACAAGGGGGCGATCGCTCCTGGTTATGATGCTGATTTAGTCCTAGTAGATTTGAACACCTACCGCCCAGTGCGGCGCGAGGAACTGTTAACTAAGTGCCGTTGGAGCCCTTTTGAAGGCTGGAACCTCACCGGATGGCCTGTGGTCGTTATTGTCGGTGGTCAGATTGTTTATAACAAAGGCAAGTTGTATACCGACGTGCGGGGTCAAGCGTTAACGTTTGGCAATGGCTAATAGGCTTGTAGGGGCTGTTAGCACTTGCGCAGCATTCATTGCCACAGGCTACGTTGTAGGTGCAAGGAGCAGAAATTCATGCGGCGGCTGGCTGTTAGCACTTGCGCAGACCAAACAGACAGCCAAGTCGCTACGCGACAATTTGTAAAATTAAGTTCCTCTAAACAATGGTAATAGTCGTTGTCATCATTAATATGCTGATCTCGCTGATGCTTTTTTATCTAGCTTGGCGAGTATGGCAATTTAAGCGGCGGCTAGTGAAAATAGCTGCTATCTTGACTGCTGCTGAC
This sequence comes from uncultured Stigonema sp., assembly GCA_964657905.1. GTDB lineage: Bacteria > Cyanobacteriota > Cyanobacteriia > Cyanobacteriales > Nostocaceae > Stigonema. The sequence continues at coordinate 1,393 of CAZZXJ010000254.1, read as the reverse complement.
CGTAGTACCCATGCTGTGCTAAATAGGGCACCCAACGCTATTTATCAAGGTCAGCAGAATGTTCATAACCTGGGACAGACACAGCAAGCGCTGGAGCTACAAATACAACAAGTACGGCAGATTTTCAGCCTCCTCATGGTTGGACAGCAAGTCTGGCTTCGCTATTTTCAGAAGCTACGGTCAGCCCCTTCTCAGTAGCGGAGACGCTACGCGAACGGGTTCGTCAAAAGTCAAAATCTTAGAAAAATAGTCGTCCGCCTGCGATTTAAGTAGAATATCGGACTAACCACTTCCCATTTTTTAGTACTAGTATCCCAAAATTATATTAATTATATAACAACATAAAAATCAAAGCAACCTTTCTAACTGATATATTGTCTAATAGAGAGGCAAGTAAATATCGTTCAAGCTTGCAAGGTGTGAAAACCCACATAAAATGGTTGTAAGGAGAGAACAAAAAAATGTCTAACAACCGTTCTGGAGAATTTATTGGCGGTTTGATGCTGGGAGCTACCATCGGTGCTTTGACCGGATTGCTCGTAGCTCCACGTACAGGAAGGGAAACACGTCAACTGTTGAAGAAATCTGCCAATGCTTTGCCAGAATTGGCAGAAGATTTATCAACGACTGTTCAGATCCAGGCAGACCGTCTCTCTGCAAATGCAGTAAAAAACTGGGATGATACTTTGGAGCGACTGCGGGATGCGATCGCGGCTGGCATCGACGCCAGTCAGCGGGAAAGCCAAGTATTGAAGCGGCAAAACCCCCTAGACGTCCGGAGGGCGTCTGCTAGCACAGTAGAAAACTCAGATTCCCTTGCCCAGCATCAAGATAGCTGATATGACCATATAACCGTGATTGACCCCCTGTTTTGGCTGGGAATGTCCCTTCTCCTAGTAGCTATAAGTCTAACTGCAGTCTTGGTAGCAGCTATACCAGCACTGCAGGAGTTAGCACGAGCATCACGCAGTGCGGAAAAGTTATTTGACACCCTTTCACGGGAGTTACCGCCTACTCTCGATGCCATCCGCATCACTAGTTTGGAAATTACTGACTTAACCGATGATGTAAGTGAAAGTGTTAAAAGTGCTGGTCAAGTCGTTAAACAAGTTGATCAAAGCCTAGATAGTGCCAAAAAGCAAGCACAAAACTTTCAAGTTGGCACACGCAGCCTCTTTGTCGGCGTCAAAGCCGCCTGGAAAACCTTCACGCGCCAAAAATCTCCAAGGCGAAAAAGCGATCGTCTACCACCATCTCAAAAAGGGGCACTCACGTTGCGAGAACGAGAAGCCCTAAAGCAGGATAATCGTCGTACAACAGGTGAACCCCATCGCACCAACGAAAGCTACAATGACGCTGCTAGATGGGAAAGTAGTTTTGAAGATGAAGATTT
>CAZZXJ010000253.1:0-8437 GCA_964657905.1 uncultured Stigonema sp. | reverse complement strand
TGTCACCACTCAACTAATCAACCAAGAATTGTTAAACTACGCCCTGCAAATTCACCCAATCGATGAACCGCAGGCACGTTCTATTGCCAAGCTGCGTGTCCCTACTCAACCGTGGGGTTTGTCACTGGGGGATCGTGCCTGCCTTGCCCTAGCTGTTAGCCTAAATTTGCCTGCCCTGACCTGCGATCGCATTTGGGCAAACTTAAATATTGGTGTGTCCATAACTTTGGTTCGTTAATGCGATCGCGCTCACCCCAGCACAATGTCCTCATTCAGCACTCCCATTGAAACCTTGACTTCGACACTCCATGATTTATTGGGTTTGGCGATCGCGCTTCGGGGTCGATGCTAAAATACTGTTATGAAATTACTGGTATCGCATACGCAAACAATAAGTATGCTGAATTAAAAGGTGGTTACAGAAATGACAATCGCAGTTCTAGGAGCCACTACTCTAGAGGAGTTCCTAAAACTTCCATATATTGATGAATCACCAGCTTTGGAGTACATCAACGGAGGAGTGGTTCCCAAACCGATGGGAGGTGGCAAACATAGCCTGTTACAGAAGCGTTTAGTTGCTGCGATTGATGCAGCAGGTAGCAACTACGAAGCCTTTCCAGAATTGCGCTGTAGCTTTGGTAATCGTTCAGTCGTTCCTGATGTAGTTGTTGTTGCCACTAATCAACTACCACTGGATGAAAATGGTGATATCGCTAGCACTGGGATTGAGTTTGCACCACCTTGGGTCATTGAAATCCTTTCGCCAGATCAAAGTCAGACCAAGGTTACTGGCAATATTCTATACTGTTTGAAGCATGGCAGTCAGATGGGATGGTTAATTGACCCAAGCGAACACTCTGTATTAGTCTATCAGCGCGATCGCCTTCCCGATTTGTTAGCTGGTGCAGATGTTTTGCCTGTATTAGAAGGTATCACCCTGACTCTATGCGTTGATGAAGTATTTGCTTGGTTGCAGCGGAGAAATTGACTGACAAATACGGTTGTACTGCAATAGATATGAATGAGAAATTGCAGGTGATTTTAAGCCAACTGCGATGCCTTAAGGCAAGCCATTCCCAAAGTCTACGCACTCCCTTGGAAATTTACGGCGATGCCTTTTTATTCGGAAAAATGGCAGGAATTTTACTCTTCTTGAATTTGAAGCCAGTTAGGAGGTTGAACGATCCAGTCTCGGATCGCAAGTGGAGATTCAGAGGCATTTAGCTCTTTAGCTACAGCCTGGGGGATTACCACGACACTGTACAGTACTTGCAATACCTCAATTTGGTCGATCAGCAGTAAGTAACAAATCAGTGAAGTATCACAGACAACAATCATTTAGCTCTGAACTCATCAAGGGTTTGGAGATCTTGTTCCAGTTCAGCTTTGTCATAGTTGAGGTAGACTCCCATGCGCTTTGTGTAAGCACTTATTCGTTGAGTTTGCCGCAAAAACCCTCATCACCGCAAATTTCTGCGCTCCTGGATAAGTAAGTTATACTTATATAATACTCACGCAGATAAGCAACTCCTATGAATCAAGCCGGAGAAACAAAACGGCAAAACTTCAATGTTTCACCCGAACAAGAGGCACAGATTGAATGGCTGCGAGTAGCGATGGGAGTAACAACGACCAAAGAAACAATTCTGCGATCAATTTCTGTGATGACCATCCTTCATAATTATCTGCAACAAGGCTATCAAATCCGACTGGTTACACCAAAAGAACAAATTCATTTGGTAGTTCCTGAACTAGAACCAGCACCACAGTCAACTAGGCAGTATTTAGTATCGCGTCCACATCCTTGGCGGCGCCAATTATACGTGAAAGGTCGGCGTATGTTGGCGAACACGGTTTGGCAAGATATGCAACTGAATCACCTTTCCCCTGAAGAAGCAGCAGAGAATTTCGCTTTACCTATCGCTGCTATCCATGAAATTATCCGCTACTGCGAAGCGAACCAAGAACTCATAAAGATGGAAGCGGATGAAGAACGTTATCGTCTGGAACAGCGAGGAGTTAACGTTGAGTCTCAGACTGCTCGTTGATGAAGATACTCAAGCACGTCGTTTAGTTGAGATGCTGCAAGCAGAAGGTTATGATGTACTGACGATCAATGAGGCTGGCATGACTAGTGTATCAGATACAGTGGTAATGGAAATTGCCAGAACACAACAGCGTGTGTTGCTTACTCGTAATTGTGATGACTTTTTAGCATTGCACGAGACGAACTCAGATCATTCTGGAATTCTGGCGATATACCAAGATGCCGATCCTACAAAAAGTATGAGTTACACTGCCATAGTTAAGGCAATAGCAAATTTGGAAAGAACAGGACTATCTTTGAAAGGGCTGTTTATAGTTCTCAACCAGTACAACTGGTAGTGTGAGGTAAAGTAAAGGTGCGTTTAGCTACAATCCGCTGCGGTTCTTACGCTTGATGCTGTCCCATCCTAGTCTAATTGTGGTACGGGCATCTTGCTCGTTATAAATCTGGGGCGGGGCGGGCTAGAGAGCCATAGCCTACAAAAGATGTAGGTAGATGCATTTTGCTTTCATGCATATACAGACAGATTGATCCGAGCGATCGCATTACACTTTTGTGGACGATGAGCGTGGTAACTTATTCTTGTCTACATTACGATCATTTTCAGTATATTTACATAAAATATTTAGTCGGATTTTAAAAATATATAACACGACGATTGTGGCAATGGTTTGCTCAAGGGGCAATCCGTGTGCCACAGCAATCAGAACCAGGAAGTATAGATTGTCAGCCAGATATTTTATGAGTGATGCAGATAAAGGTATATTTTGGGAGCAGTGCCGAGGCATTGAAAGCATTGACTTGAATGATAACTTAATTCTCGTCCAAGCTCCCATTGAGCAGGTAGCGCAATCCTTTAAACAGGTGCGACAAGTTGCTCGATGGGAGCGTGATGTGTATGGACGCGAGATAGAAATACTAGGCTGTACCTTTGCTGTCTTTCAGTTACGAGGACACTCTTGGACTGTGCTCCATCAACTGACTTTTCTGCACAAGCAAGTTCCTCTTGGGGAAAAGGACATTCAGTTACTATCTGGCTTACTGCATACAAAAGCTATCTACTACCTAGTAAGCGATACTAGCGGATACATTAGACATCTCCGAAAATTAATTATGCGTTACCTGAAACCTTTGGTAGAGAGGCGATTAATCGCCTCTTTACGTCTTTTCCGGAGATGTCTATTGTTTATCGGAGATGTCTAATGATTAAGAGCAGATTTATTATCCGACTGATGAGATAAAAGTGAATTCTGCACTTTTTGGGTTCAGATCGTCAAAGTCAAAGATATTATCTGCTCTATTGGGTAGGGTGCGAAATGCAGGAGGATTTGCCCCAAGGCAAGCTCAACACCTACAACGAAATTCACGCATTGGTTCGCCCATTGTTGCTACTGTACCTCACGCTCAGCCCTGCAATTGATTGCAGGGCGGGTTATCGGACAAACCGAAGATTTGTGGTTAAGCGCTAAAGTACTTAGATACTGGGTGATAAGTAACAATCGCCGTCGTTGACTGTTCCGGATAAAGCTGTTCACTTTCATCCATATGTAAATTAATGCGATCGCTCCCCAACAAATCCAGCAACTTATACTGATCCTGCATATTCGGACAAGCCGGATACCCAAAACTGTACCGCGAACCACGATAGCGTTGCGCCAAAATATCCCGAATATTATCCGGTTCCTCAGCCGCAAAGCCCAACTCCCGACGAATGCGAGCATGCGTCCACTCAGAAATCGCTTCCGCCACCTGCACCGCCAAACCGTGGAAATACAGATAATCCTTGTATCGATTATCAGCAAACAGCTTTTGAGCAAACTCCGTAGCAATATCCCCCACAGTCACAGCCTGCATTGGGAACACATCAATAATCCCCGACTCCTTCGGCGCAAAGAAATCCGCAATACACAGCCGCCTCAACGACCTTTGCCTCGGAAACTCAAACTTAGCTATCTCCTTGGCGTCTTGGCGGTTCGTTTCATAAACATACAACGAATTCCCCTCAGCCTGACAAGGAAAATACCCATAAACCGCCTGTGGATGCAGCAAATTCTCCTCAATAACCCGCTGCTTCCACTCCGCCAAAATCGGATATACCTTCTCATCTAAGAAAGCCTGATATTCCTCCTTAGATTGCTCCTTCGGCTTACGGAACTGCCACTGTCCGGCAATCAAAGCCTGTAAATCCAAATACCAGAATACTTCCTCTATCGGAATCTCACTAGGCTCAAACAACTTCGTTCCCCAAAAAGGTGGCGTGGGACGTTCAATATCCACAGCCACAGCTTCCGAACGCCTTGTATCCACAACCTTGAGTTCAGTATCTAATTCAGAACCGCAGATGGACGCAGATGGACGCAGATTTTTCTGTTCTATCTGCGTTCTTCCGCGTTCATCTGCGGTTTCATCCAAAAAGCCCTGTAAATCATCCCAGTTCTTAGCAGCCTTCGCTGGCATTAATTTATCCATGAAGTGCAAGTCAGAAAACGCATCCTTGCCATAAACAACCTTACCTTTGTAGGTATTTTGGCAATCTTCATAGACAAACTTAGGAGTCAGCGCCGCACCGCCTAAAATCACAGGGACAGTAATACCCTTTTCATTAAAGATCTCCAAGTTCTCTTTCATAAAAGCGGTAGACTTGACCAGCAAACCACTCATGGCAATACAATCAACTTTGTGCTGTTCGTAAGCCTGAATAATATTTTCCACTGGCTGCTTAATTCCTAAGTTAACCACCTTGTAGCCGTTGTTGGACAAGATGATATCCACCAGATTTTTACCAATGTCGTGAACATCACCTTTAACTGTGGCAATGACCACTTTTCCCTTGGCATTGTTCCCTGACTCTGACTTTTCCATGAACGGTTCTAGATAAGCCACCGCTGTTTTCATGGTTTCCGCTGATTGTAATACGAAGGGTAGCTGCATTTGCCCGGAACCGAACAATTCACCCACCACTTTCATGCCATCCAGCAAGAAGGTGTTGATAATATGCAGAGGAGGATATGTTTCCAGCGCTTTTGTCAGTTGTTCCTCTAAACCAATACGTTCGCCATCTATAATGTGGCGCTTGAGGCGTTCTTCCACAGGTAGACTTTCGTCACCTGTGCGATCGCGCTTCGTCGTCACCCCTTCAAACAGTGTCGTCAGTTCTGTTAAAGGATCGTAAACGCAGACATCTCCCTCAAATTTGCGTTCATCATAAATCAACTGGCGACAGACTTCTTGATGTCGTTCTTCAATCCGTGCCAAAGGTAAAATCTTACTAGCACTAACAATTGCCGCATCCATCCCAGCTTTCATCGCCTCGTGTAAAAACATCGAGTTCAGCACTATCCGCGATGCTGGGTTTAAACCAAAGGAAATGTTGGAAACACCCAAAATAACATGACAACCCGGCAATTCTTGGCGAATGCGACGGATGGATTCAATTGTACCTTTGCCGTTTTCTCGGTCTTCTTCAATGCCAGTGGAAATAGGCAGAGCAAGGGTATCAAAAAAGATTTCATACGGGGCGATGCCATATTCGACGGCTTGACGATAGGCGCGTTGGGCGATCGCAAACTTTTTCTCAGCAGTCCGCGCCATCCCATCTTCATCAATTGTGCCAATGACGACACCTGCGCCATACTTCTTCGCCAATTCCAACACTTTCAAAAAACGCGGTTCTCCGTCTTCGTAGTTGGTAGAATTCAGGAGGCACTTACCACCAGCAACTTTTAAACCCGCCTCCATCTTTTCCCATTCGGTAGAGTCAAGCATCAGAGGCAGTGTAACATTATTTACGACACGTGAAACCAATTCGTGCATATCCCGCACACCGTCACGCCCTACATAATCCACGTTCACATCCAGGATGTGCGCGCCTTCCTTGACTTGCGCCTTCGCCATTGATACTAGTCCATCCCAATCTTCCGCATTCAGCAAATCGCGGCATTTCTTAGAACCACTGGCGTTCAGACGTTCACCTACAATTAGGAAAGAGTTGTCTTGATCGTAAGGCTGAGTACTATAAATTGACGCTGCTGCTGGTTCGACCTCCGGTTGTCTAACTTTTGGCTTCAGGTCTTTGGCAATTTCTGCTAATTGTTGAATGTGTTCTGGACTTGTCCCACAGCAACCCCCAATCACTTGGACACCCAAATCTTCAACAAAGTGCATTAACGCCATCCGTAATTCCATTGGTGTAAGGCGGTAATGTGCTTGACCACCGACGTTTTCTGGTAAACCCGCGTTGGGAATACAGGAAACTACGAAATGAGAATGCTCGGAAAGATACTTGATATGTGGTTTCATTAAGTCTGGACCTGTAGCACAGTTCAGACCGAGAATGTCAATTGGGTAAGATTCCAAGATTGTGAGCACAGCGCTGATTTCTGTCCCTACCAGCATCGTCCCCATAGGTTCCATTGTCACTGATACCATCAGCGGACGCCGTTCACCTTTCTTGGCAAACACTTCTTCAATACCATTCAGCGCGGCTTTAATTTGCAGCACATCTTGGCAAGTCTCGACAATGAATAAATCCACATCACCATCAAATAGCGCTTCTGCTTGTTCAGCAAAAGTAGCTTTCATGCTGTCAAAGTCAATATGTCCCAAGGTAGGTAGTTTAGTCGTTGGTCCGATTGAACCAGCTACAAACCGGGGTTTTTCTGGCGTAGAAAATTCAGCAGCGACGCGTTTTGCCAGTTCTGCTGCTGTTTTGTTAAGATAGTAAGCCTTGTCTGCTAAATCGTATTCTGCCAGGACAATCGACATAGCGCCAAAGGTATCAGTCTCTATCACATCTGCACCAGCAGCGAGAAAGTCCCGGTGAACCTTCGCTACCGCTTCTGGGTTGGTGTGTACGAGGTATTCGTTGCAACCTTCGTACTGAGAACCACCGAAGTCTTCTGCGGTCAGGTTTTGCCTTTGCAGGTTAGTTCCCATTGCACCATCAAAGACGATAACTGGGTGTTCGGGACTGTGCAAGCGTTCCAGAAAGGTTTGAGTCATATTCTCCAATCAAAATTTGGGTGAGTCTTGTGATGTACCACTTAATTTACTATTGTCCGAAATTTCTTGAGTTTCTGGAGGATTGAATTGTCTAAGGGATGTTTAAAGATTATGTGAACCGGGAAATTTGTCGGCTTACAGCACCATTTGTACTAATACCGTTTCTTTGTGAAGCCGCATATATTTACCCCCCGGCTAACGCCGTCCCCCCTTGGGAAGGGGGGACTACAGGGGGGTCCTAATAATGTGCATCTTCATACAGAATTGGTATAAGTAGGATAATATTATCCTTTAAAGCAAAGGGGGCTTGGTTTAGCAATACCATAACCCTGTGCATAATCCACCCCAATCGCTGTAATTTTTTCAAGGATGTCCTGATTTTCGACAAACTCGGCAATAGTTTGAATGCCCATAACATGACCAATTTGATTGATGGCTTCTACCATTGCCAAATCAATTTGCTCCTCCACGATATGCTTGACACTGCCATCAATTTTTAGATAATCCACTGGTAGGTTTTTGAGATAGCCAAAGGAGGACATACCGCTGCCAAAATCATCCAAAGCGAAGCGACAGCCCAGAACCTTGAGCGAGTTGATGAATTGAGCGGCTTTCCCCAGATTGGCGATCGCCACGGTTTCGGTAATTTCAAAGCAGATTGTCTGTGGCGGAATCTGGTGTAATGCCAACTGTTCACGCAGAAAGTCTATGAATTGGTAGTCGTTAATACTAGCACCAGAGAGGTTGATGGCATATATACAGCCACAATTACGCCCTCGTGTCGTACAACTCGAATTTTCTCCTCTGTGAGGTTCAAGACTAGCAAAGAGGGTGCGGATCACCCAGCGATCAATGCCTTGTATAAGATTGTAGCGTTCAGCCGCCGGAATAAACGCCTTTGGCGAAACTATGGAGATTCAGACCCCTCCTGAACGGTCGCCACGATTGGCAAAGATTGATCTCCGTGCTTAAACCCTTGCCTCCGGCATGGGGCATGGGTGCGTTTCCTATGCCCACTTGGCCAAACGGCGAGGCGTCGATTCATCCCACCCCTACAAGGAGTGGGATTCCTCGCCGTTTTCTTTGAGTACAGGTATAAAATTAATGGCGTGCAGGAAAACTTCTTGTACGTAGAATTCGCTATGCAACCGTAAAAAAAGGTACTACTAAACCCAAAAAAGAACAACCATAAGTAGTCGGAAAGAATTCAATACTGCTCGGTTAAGATAAACTATCAACCGTCAGCGTTGATGTGGTGACACTACAGGCAGAAGTTGCGGATTTAAAATACTGAAGTTGCAGCACTTAAAGCTAGTCTAGATGACAAAATTCACGCTAGTACAGCGCGGCAGAAATAACTAGACAGTTAAAAACAGCTTAAAACCCAGT
>CAZZXJ010000252.1:0-8458 GCA_964657905.1 uncultured Stigonema sp. | reverse complement strand
TTTGCTTCCTGTGTTAACCATCAGTTGCGCCACTCCTAACCGCTTCCTCTCAATTTTTACATAAGTTCAGAGCGATCGCATTTCATCAGAGAATGATTCGGATCCCGCCGGATAAGCCTTTACTAACAGTTACTGGCTACATTTTCAAAATAAAGCGCTCCCAAGGGTGGGTGCGGCAATTTACCCTCTATGCGATCAATTCACAATCCGACAGAAGAAGGGAAGAGTAGTGCTTGTACCCAAATAATCACCACACTCCCAAGCTTGACCCGTACCGCGAACATTCAAACAGGTGTAAATTAAACTTCTGTGAAAGATCCTCACAAACCTTAACTCCCCGGACACTGTTACCGCGTGAGTCTAGCAGGGGTGAGAATACGCTAATTCCCATGATATTCGGCACTACAGCAATAATCCCACCACAAATACCGCTTTTTGCCGGAATACCAATTTTATAAGCCCATTCACCTGCAAAATTATACATACCGCAGGTATACATGACACTTAGAATGTCTTTGATACAACGGCTATCTACAGCTTGCTCTCCTGTTATTGGGTTGATACCCGAGTTCGCCAAAGTAGCTGCCATCACTGCCAAGTCGTGGCAATTCACCATCACAGAACACTGCTGAAAGTAGAGATCTAGCACTTCGTCTATCCTCTGGTCAATCATGCCAAAATTCAGCATCAGGTGCGCCATGGCGCGGTTGCGATGTCCTGTGGTGCGTTCTGAGGTAAATACTGAAATGTCAACGAAAACATCGTGACCAATGTATCGCCGGAACATGTCTAGCATCCGGTTAAGACGTTCGGTTGGACCTGACCCCTTGATCAAGCTGGTGGTGGCGATTGCCCCTGCATTCACCATTGGATTATAGGGTCGCTTTGACTGCTCATCAAGAATAATCCCGTTGAATGCTTCCCCCGTCGGTTCAACGCCAACCCTAGTCAAAACGTAATCTCGTCCATGATCCTCTAGCGCCAGTCCATAGACAAACACTTTGGAAATCGACTGAATCGTAAATAGCTGATTGTAATCCCCAACTTCGTAAACATCGCCGTTAACAGTCCCGATGCAGATGCTGAATAAATCCGGGTTCACCTTTGCCAGTTCCGGAATGTAATTAGCTACTGCACCATCTCGTAGTAATTTGTACTTATAATGCAAGTTGTTGATAAAAGATTGAAATGATGATGCGACTGTTTCTAAATCTTCTGGCTTTGCCATGAGGCTGACAGCTAAGTATAAAAGATGACGTTTTCTTCACTATGCCTGATTTGCTAACTATTCAATAAGCGCAAGCGGGCTGACTAATTTTTTGAGCATTAATTTTTTCGGCAATTTTAATAAAAATTAACACAACTTGATCTCCGATCACTGCTTTCTCTACTCATACTATGTGTAATGTACTTGACAAATTTTACAAGCTAATATATTTTATGTGGTTTTTCGTGTTTTGTGTCATAAACAACATTTAACCAAAGATAATTAATCGTAATACTACTTAAATACTTAGGAGATTATAAAATTATCCCCTAACTTGAAAATAAAGATTTTTTTTGCGAGGCTACACAGCAGAAAAGAAGGCAGACGCCATTATCCTATGGAGCATATTTATCTGTGGGGTTGGGTGTTGCACGTTCAGTAGGGGCGCACGACCGTTCGCCCCTACTCTTTTTGTGATTGAGATGATTAAATATAAATTACTTATATTTAAATAACTTATTTAAGTAAAACTTCAGCAATATAAGTAATTTTTTGCTCAAGTGTACGTTACATGAATTACATTAGCAGCAATTGGGTTTAGGGACAACCTTAAATGCCACTTCATCAATTTAGTTCCCAACTATTGTTAAGTTTTAATAATAAAATTTCTAATTTATCGAAAAAAATTAGCACAGCCAAAATCCGCTATTGAGAAAGGTTTTGCGCTTAAAATACGAATTTGATTTTAATAAAAATACCAAGGGTTACGCTAAAACCCTGATCCCCTAGCATAGAGGTTCGTGCTAGTCTGTTGCAGTTATAAGCAAAAAGTGAAAGCGGAACGAGTTTGAGTTTTGGGGAACATCACTCTCCAGGGTGTCAAGTCCCATTAATTGTGAAATCTCTGTTCTACAGTCGCTTGAAAAATCGGACGCATGAATCAAAGACATTTTTGGACTGTTGTCGCTCTGTTTACTACTGTTTTGGGGATACCATCTGTTGGACGTGCCCAAACGACCAAGCAAAAGACTCCTACTTTGGCACCTGCGCCTTCTGGAGAGGTGATGAAAGTGGGAGAGTACCAATCCCCGACAGAGAAGCTTGCCTCAGATGCTGGTGTGATTGCTGAAATTCACACTTCATCTCTGGCAGGACGTCAGGCGGTAACGCTCTATGTTCGCAATCTTCCTGTTCTCACCTTTGTTGGTCAACAACCAGTTGCAATCGAAGAGACTAAAGTTGGTGTAATTGGCGATGTTGCCCATAGCCCAATAAAGATGGCAACAATTGGGACAAGTGTGGGTATTAACAATCAGACTCAAGAGGGCTTTGATGACCCGCTGCAAAGGGCTACAGCAGTAGCAGCTAAGATCAACCAGCTAATCTTGGATAAAGTAGACGCCAGCAAGATTACAGTAAGTTGGAAAGCACCAGACCAATTGAAAACTGCAAATGTTCCCCAGAAAAAAAGCCTAGATGGTGAACCTCAGCCACGCGATCGCTACATTATCAAAGTTAATAGCGAAGAACTCGTGGAAATCAATGGCAACACACGACTAGCAGATACAACCAACGATCCGGCAAAAGATGCCTTGCAAGCAGTCAATCGTCTACGGCAACTCATAGGCAATGCATCACCCTTACGTGACATTGCTGATGTACCGGGTAAAGTATCGCTGCAAATACCAAAGTTGCCAAAAAAGATTGCCATCGGACCCGTAATAATCACTTTTAACGGTAAGGCTTCTTGGTACGGCTATGATGGTTGTGGGAATCAAACCGCTGCTGGTGAGAGGTATAATCCAGAAGGTATGACAGCTGCCCATCGCAGCTTACCCCTAGGTACAAAAGTCCGCGTCACCAACACCCACAACGGTCGTTCCGTAGTAGTACGCATTAATGACCGAGGCCCGTACGTTCGGGGTAGAATTATCGACCTTTCCGCTGCTGCGGCACGGATTCTGGGGATGATGAGTAGTGGCGTTGCACAAGTACGGATAGAAGTTCTAGGAAGATAAAACAACTTGTTGGTTGTTAGTGGTTAGTGAGTCGCCGCTCTTTGGATGGTTTCCCTCTGTAGGCGACTCAGAGCTTCGCAGCCACAGCTATAACGAAGCGTTAGGGCGTACTCGCGCTCCGGAACGCGCATCACCCGAATGGTTGTAGGTTGTTCTACTAACCACTAACTATCAACTACTATATTCTCCCAATTTCGGCTTTGGCATCTTCCGCTCGTCATATCCCCTGGGGATGATAATAACGAATTGCGCACCTCACGATACAGCTTTCCTGCTTCGATGAGTATTGCTTGGACAAGGTAGGGCGCCCTTGTTTGCCCTTAAGAGTTGTAGCAACTGCCTGTGTACCAACTGCCCGGTACGCGATATTTTCAACAAACTCCTTGCATGATTACCTGGGATACAGTCATATTCCGAACAATTTACTTTCATAGACTACATTCTTGTCAAAAAGTTTCCGGAATTTGGCAAAAACTCAAATACCTTTCTCTCTAACCTCCTTACCCTCGATATCGCTCAAACGGTTTTTAGATAAACTAGCGCTTAGAACAAGAGAAAAGCTAGGGGTAATTTGTGCGCCTGTTGACAACAGTGGCAGCTTTACGCTGCTATTTAGCTAAACGCCGATTAGAAAAACCGCTTCTGGAGCAACAGCCTCTTCAATTTGAGGTGACTAGCTGGTGCCAGACAGCAGTCGGTCTGATTCCTACCATGGGAGCCTTGCATCAAGGTCATTTAAGCTTGATTCAACGGGCGCGGCAAGAAAATACCACAGTAATTGTTAGTATTTTCGTCAACCCTTTGCAATTTGGTCCCACTGAAGATTATCAACGCTATCCCCGGACTTTAGAGCCAGATCGGCAATTTTGTGAACAAGCCGAAGTAGATGCAATTTTTGTACCGACTCCGGAAGAGATGGGAGTCGCCCTGAAGAGTATACAAGAGTCAAAAGTTACACAAGTTATCCCTCCATCTGCTATGATATCTGGCTTGTGTGGTCGTTCTCGGCTAGGTCACTTTCAGGGTGTAGCTACAATTGTGACCAAGCTTTTTCACTTGGTACAGCCTGACCGAGCCTACTTCGGTCAAAAGGACGGACAGCAGGTGGCAATTATCCGACGCCTAGTTGCGGATTTGAATTTGCCTATAGAGGTTGTTGCTTGTCCAACAATGCGGGAAGCATCTGGTCTAGCCATAAGTTCGCGTAACCAGTATTTGACTGCAACACAAAAGCAGCAAGCAGCAGTATTGTATCGCGGCTTGCGGCAAGCAGAAGCAGTATTTCGCGCTGGGGAACGGAACACGAACACGCTCTTGTCAGTGGTGCAGCAAGAAGTCGCAATGGTCAGTACTGTGTCTGTGGAATATATAGAATTGCTTGAACCGATAACGTTGATGCCTTTAGAAACAGTTGAGGAAGAAGGAATGCTTGCGATCGCGGCTCGTATTGGTTCTACACGTTTGATTGACAATACCATTTTGCGTGCTCGCCAACCCATCATCGCCATTGACGGACCAGCAGGCGCTGGAAAATCCACCGTCGCTCGTCAAGTGGCAGCAAAGCTAGATATAGTATATTTAGATACAGGAGCGATGTATCGTGCTGTCACATGGCTGGTGCAGCATTCAGGAATTGCTCTTGACGATGAGTGCGCGATCGCAGAATTAGTCAACCAGTGTGTCATTGAGCTTGCTCCCGGTCCCGATTTAAAATCTCCGGTGCGGGTTTGGATTAATGGTAATGATGTTACCCAAGCAATTCGCACTATTGAGGTGACATCTAAAGTCTCGGCAATAGCTGCGCAAAGCGCTGTGCGTCAAGCACTGGTTAAACAACAGCAAAGCAGGGGCAAAAAAGGTGGTTTAGTTGCTGAAGGACGGGACATTGGTAGCCACGTTTTCCCAGATGCAGAAGTAAAAATTTTCTTGACTGCTTCTGTAAGTGAGCGGGCACATCGCCGCCAGCAAGACTTTAAAAAACAAGGTCAACTTGAAGTGAGTTTAGAGCAGCTGGCTCGTGACATCGCCGAACGTGACTGGAAAGACAGCACCCGCAAAGTTTCTCCTTTGCAAAAAGCCGCAGATGCAATTGAAATTAACACTGATGGTCTCTCGGTATCTGAGGTCACTGCACAGATTGTTGGCTATTATAAGCAGCGCTTATCTCAGTTTTAACCAAAAAAGCTATCAGCACTCAGCGGTCAGCCCGATCGCTGAGTGCTGACCGCTGAGTGCTTCTGACGCTATTTATCCACTGTCAGTTAAAAATACCCTTTTTAGACGGGTTGCTATTGTTAAAATCTACTTTAGAAAATGCGTAGCGCCTAAGACGATGAAACCATCTGTAAATTTCGACTTTGAAGACGAGAAGTTCAATGCACCGCCTTCTCAAGTCATCCCCTGGTGTCAGATGATTAATCCTCGGTATGGCAAAGATGGTATCCAGCCCCATGGGTTGGCGGTTAAATTGGATAATGCTCATTCAGTTAGCTTTCAACCGGATGATAATTGGCAGCAAGTGGAGCATGAATTTAGCTCCGGAGTTGAAACGGTGTTTCTCACCAGCACTCCACGCTTAGTGATAGTACGTCGGGGACCATTATCTGTAAAAGACCGGGAATCTGGAGTGAAACTAGGTACACTCAAAGACAATTATGATGCTTTTTTAGCAGACAAACTTAAATTTAAAACCTTTACTCGCTATCTAATTTTTTTAGTAGGAGAAAATCAAAAGTTTTTAAATGAATTACCGTTGCAATTAACTCTCAGTGGTGCAGCAGGAGCAAGTTTCAGTAAAGCTTACTGTGAATACCAACAAGGTAGGGTAGCGGGTGGGTTTATCGCCGAACTAGAAAAGGCTTATGCCGGATACCGCAAGCAACCCCTAACATCAAAAGGTCCGCTATTCCATGCCCACGGAATTTTTTGCCCCATCATTGATAGTGAAGAAAGAGGTATTGAACCAAATACGGTGCTGGTAGCTTCAACTGTGGACTATAAACATCCCACAGTTGCCACGTTAACCCAATACCTGATTGCTTCGGATTCAGAAGAGTCGGCAATTATCTCCAAGACTTTTGAAGAACACAAGGAGTTTGGGAAAGAATCTATCAAACTAGAAACACCCAAAATGGCAATGGCGGGGGTGAGTAGTTCTTACGTTTACCCTGATGAAGACGATTTTGCTTATCCCCCATACTAACTCAGAAACTGGGTTTTTTGTCAAGCGACGCCGATGATTAAGGCGATCGCTTGACACTCACCTGAGAGCGAAACAAAAGTGAAGCAATCCCAAACTGTTGCGATTGCTTCATTCCGCTTCGCTCCATTCGCAATGACGTTGTGTAATTAATTCTGTCCGAATACTTATCTAGTATGGGATTAAACCTGTATTTATCTAAAACGAATTCTGCACAACGGTCACCTCAAACCTTCTGCCTCCAGCATAGCTGCCTTCTTCAACTTCCGTAACCCTTTGGCTGTCTAGTTTGTGTCACTTTGACCCGATTTTACGAAAGATGCGACTAAATGCAGAGGAATTTTTGACTTTACGCTTTTTTAAGAAATTGGACATGAACGGTCGTTCAAAGACTAAGTAAAACAAGTAGGCAATTAGTAACGACATGGGCACAGCGATTAAGTAAAATGTCTGGGCAAACTTGATTGGAGGCATGTGGAGATTCAGAAGGAAATTACCCACTACCGTTACGACTAGTCCATGAGTGAGATACAGACTATAAGAAAATGCACCCAGTGCAATTGCCCAACGACTTTCCAATACCTGCAAAACTAGGGGTTTCTTTTTGCCCTCTATCACAAGTTTGGTACAGGAAATAATTAGACAAGCAGTCGCCAGACCACAAAAACTCTCAGAAATCCACACATCTAATCCCAGTTTTTTCCACTCAGTTATGAAAGCAATAATAATGAAGATAATGGCAAGCACATCCCACGGTAAGGATTTTCTCATGTCTATTAACTTGGTTTTTTGAGAAAATCCCAGATCTGCTGCTGCCATTCCTAAGGCAAATAAGCCGAGAAACCAAGGACTGCCTGATACCGAATCATGCAGGAAATATAACGGTGCTACACCAATTAAAAAAGCAGTCAATACAACTGAAAATAAGCCGAAACGCCGCCATATAGGTAGCAATAATAGCGGAAATAAAAAGTAGATCTGCCACTCAGTAGCGACACTCCACATTGGTGAATTAATAGAACCAAGTGTTTGGCGACTGAGATTGTGAATTAGTAGCAGGTGGCTAAACACATCACTCAAGGAAAATATTGGATGAAATTCTCCATAGTCAGGAGATTCATGCCATGGAAAGAGCGAAAGTTGATTGAGTTTTAATATGATCAGCGCTAGTAGCAGGCTCACAAAAAGAGCTGCATAGTAAGGAGGCAAAATTCTCCGCGCTCGCCGTTTGATATAATCAAGCAAACTTCCTGATAAATAGCCGCTTTGTGAACGGGCTATCGGCAGCATCAAAACGTAGCCAGAAAGTACAATAAAAACTGCAACCGCAAAATGACCATATCTCAGAGTTTTCCCTAATAGTAGCCATAATACGGGCAGTTGCTCTCCCATATATCGATTCACGTGTACAAGTACAACATACAAAGCAGTTAGTCCACGTAAACCGTCTAAGTAATGAAACTGTATCCTATGCTCAATAGATTTCATAGTTACTTTTTAGATAAATTAATTTTTAACTCTGTTTTATTTAAGTAGTAAATTGAATGTTTACTGACAAAACAATGCAAAAGTTAAAAGTTAAAAGCCAAAAGAAAGAAGAATACAATAGATAGCCCTTCGCCTAAATAAATTTATGGAAAAAACATAAAGGTTTATTTCGCTCTAGCGTAGCGCTCTTATACAAGGCGTCCTTTTTAAATAAACGCTCATTTATTTATAGGGATTCTCTTTTTACTTTTTAAATTAGAATTGCCTGGTTAGACAAACTAACTATATATATACATATATGTTTATTTATAAAAATTTGGTGTATGTAAATTTTAAAGTTTTAGTAAAGATTTATGAGCTATGCATTAGTCGCATCTTTCGTAACAAAAGTGAGAAGTCATAGAAGGTAGACTATGAGAGGGTTTTACTTAAAAAGCGACGTTTAGGATTGAATTGGAATTACTAAGTACTGGAGTTTAGACTAGATTTTCACTGATGAAATTTAACTAGTACCGCTTCGCGGAATTAAAAATTAAAAATTAAAAA
>CAZZXJ010000251.1:0-8490 GCA_964657905.1 uncultured Stigonema sp. | reverse complement strand
CATTCGGTTTTGATGGTTAGGCGATCGCCTTTGCGCCAAACAGACCATAAGGAGCAGTAAATCTTAAGTCCGTAGGGAAGCCAGCGCGTTGGGCGGCAATGCTCTCCTTGAAGCAACTGGCGTTGCGTTAACCGAGAATACAGCATCATTGATAGCGGTACGTTACGGCGCAAAAATTGGTGAATTGGTCAAACACTATACTCGATAATGCGCAATCGCGCACCCTACCGTAATTTAATGTTTACTTTATAAATGACCTCTAAAGCCAAATCAAATTAGTAACACAACCGGGATCACACCTTAATTAGTTGATATCGGCTAAATTAAAATTTAACATTTAGGTATAAAAAATTTCACTTAGGAAGTTCAACTATGCCAATGAGGAGATCAGATCGTCGAGATTCTAATGATGATAATGGCACTAATAATCCCCGCTCACGTCAGAAAGAACCAGCTTCGCCTCATGAGCTTAAACAGCTATTAATGACTGCTCGTGCTCAACGTGACGAATGGCAAAAATGCGCGAAGGAAAATGAGGAAGCTGCATCTCAGCGTGATGAATGGCAACAACGTGCCAAAGGATACCAGGAAGCTGCATCTCAATTGGTTCTTGTTCGGCAAGAGATCCAAACTTACCAAGTCGAGGTTAATGAGATCAAAGAGCGTGCCGCTCAAAATTACCATCTCTATGTTGATGAGCAACAAAATCATCAACAGACCCTCTGCCTGTATAACGAAGAAAAAACCAGAGCCACTGAACTACTTACCAAGTATAAAGCAGTAAGCTCTGAGCGAGAAATGTATTTGACTTTATACAATGAGGCTAAAACAGAACTGAAGTATGAGCGACGTTCCAAGGCTAGTATTAAGGGATGGGAAACTCGCCGTAAAACCGAGAACGAGCGACTAAAACGAGAAATTGCTGAGATGGTTGTACTGCTACGTGAATCCTTAGTAAGTAAGGATGAGGCTGTAAACAACCTTTATGTTGTCGCAGAACGCATGGATCGAATTCAATCATTAGTTGATTCAGTGGAAGAAGAAACAACAAGTAATCCTATGGGTCTGGTACAGAAGTTTAGACGCATTTGGCTTGCGATTCAAGAAATACTTTCTGAATAAGAACTGTCCTTATGAGTAAACGATCAGTACCAGCTAAGGGAAATCAAGGGAAAGCGAATTTGGGAGATCAGATTCGCAGTATTGCTGATCGCCTTAAACAAGAAACTGAGGTACAGATAAAAGCAACTGCGCGAATTTTAGGAGCCGCCGCTCAGATTAGCGAAAATCATGACCGACTTATTAGTGAAGTAGTTGATATGGTTGAGGAAGACCTTAATCTAGAAAAAGAGGTATCTCAAAAGCATATTTATACTGTTGATATCCTCAAGCAACAATATAAAACATTACGAAATGCAAAGGCTCACTTTAACTTGAAAGTTAGTAGTTGGGAAACACTAGTTAATAAATTAAATGCTGCATTTTCCCAAAAACCTATAGCTGAGAATAAATCTCACTTAAATCAGAATTTGAAAGACAACCATGTGAGAAAAGTTGAAGATATTCACGAAAATATTAAAGAATTGACAGTTTTTTTAAAGCCTGATGTTGCAGAAATGTTTCCTAATTCGGAAGCAGTCAATGAAGCTCTGCGCTTTTTAATTAGAGTTACGAGTAAAAATCGTTTTTGAAACTGTGATGAGATTTAGTTGGCTAGTTTAGTAGAGAATGATTGTGAGGGTGTAAGTAAGTGGGCACAATTAAACCTAACGAGCGTAAAGAAATGTAAACAAGACTCAAACCCTTTCTCATCAATGCCTCTGACAAAGAGCGATCGCCTGACGTGAGGGCATGGCAGAATGAATGCCAAACTTACGCGCTTAGTAACTGGCGGCGGCTACTACACCACGCTCGTCAGGAGATCCACCCACTACTAATGGTTTGCCATGATAATCAGGATTGTCCCGCTGCTCTACCGATGCGTAGAAGGCGTCCATATCGACATGAATGATTTTTCTGCTCTGGTTCACTTTAAAGTATGAAAAAAAAGTTCCAGATATTTGATAAAATAATTCTTGCTCAGATTGATTGCTTGATGGTTTTTGGTTAATAGAAATTTGAGCAATATCATATTAAATGTTCGCAAGCTCGGCCTTCAAAAAACTTATAAAACATCCTCTAAAGGTGCTGACACAAAACCCAATCCGTTTAAAATCATTGCTTTTACAAGATGTCCAGCACTAATTTTTTCCGCCACATCTTCAGTACTATATTTTATGAGTCTTGATAAATTTGTGAAACTTCAGGGTGCGGAATGTGGGTTTGAATACCAACTGTATTACCTTTTAGTATAGTACCATTAGGCAAATATCTATCCTAAGAAAGATTTACTAACCTAACTTAAGGCATAAAATGAGTAATAGTTAATAAGTCTGTGCAACCTCCCACTTTTACTATATATCTGGGAAAAAAGTCTGCAAGGTTTTACATCGGCTTTATTTATAAGTTGTGACGCATTTAAGTTGCCCTTTTTCTCATGAAGGTCATCTGTCGTTTGTCGTTTGTAACTACAAATGATATCAAGTCCGGATAAACACTTGTCCGAAGCGAAAGTAGCGATAGCGCAGTGAAGCAATCTCAAGTCCTTGCGATTGCAAACCTTTGGGGTATACGTTTCACTTCGTTCTACTGGCGGCGGACATACCGTCACACATTAGCCGGACTTGATATAACTTATGACAGCAATAACAAAAAAAGTGCAAGACAGACGCGCAACAGCTTACTGCTAAACACATTTTTGATTTGCCCAGTAATTATATGAGGTATTTCAGATGGAATTAGCCTTGTTGGTTGTTTTGATGGCTCTGGTTATTCACTACCCACAAAAATCTGGACCTGCCCGAATAAGTCGAAAACATGATCTTGATGCGCCAAGAATCGAAGTGACATTTAATGGCGATTATACAGAAGAGATGATGTTGGATACGGGAGCTAGTCTCACCTCCATCACTCAAGAGACGGCAAAGACCTTGAATGTGAAGCCATTAGGTGTCGGCACGTTCATTCTTGCCGATGGCACAAACGTGATATTGCCTATCGGCAAAGTTGATTCAATAGAGGTTGGTGGAGCTAAGGTTGAGAATGTAGACGTAGCGATCGGAGGTGATACTGGGCTTCTAGGACAGAGTTTTTTTGGTGAGCATGAAGTCATCATCAAACGCGATGTCGTAGAATTTCGCTGAACAAATGCAATATCCGCAGAATGTAAGCTGCAATGCTTGCAAGTTATTTGCGTTGCATAGTAGTACTTGTTATGGGTGCGCAGACGCGCAGCGGATAGCCACCAAGAGATCTAGCACTTAACTTCGATTCCTGGTGGCTCCCCTTCAGTAAACTCACCAATCACAGTTGAAAAACCATAGCCTTCTGCCAAAAGTTGCTCTAAAATAGCTGAGACGCTGTCTGGTGCTACACAAAGCAGCAACCCCCCACTCGTTTGAGGGTCTGCTAGCAGCAGGGTTTCCCACTTCGCTCTATTGCTCAACTCTGTAAGCTGAATCTGAGACTGATAACCATCCCAGTTGCGTTGCGCCGCACCTGGAAAAATGCCTTGTGAGGCTAGAGTTAGAGCTTCCGGCAGAATCGGAATCTTTGACAACGAGATTTCTGCCTTAAGTGCGCTTCCTCGACAAACCTCTAGTAAATGCCCCAAAAGCCCAAATCCGGTTACATCAGTCATCGCGTGGACATCAGGGTTAGTTGCCAAAGTTGCGCCAACTCGATTCAATTGCGTCATCACCTGAAGTACCGATTTGTAAGCATCTGGTGTCAATTTACCTTTCTTAAGGGCGGTAGTCATGACCCCAATCCCCAAGGGCTTCGTCAAAATCAACTTGTCTTTTGGTTTGGCAGTCGCATTCCGTTGCACCTGCATTGGATGCACTAACCCAGCTGCAACCAAGCCAAAGATCGGTTCTGGGGAATCGATGGAATGCCCGCCAGCCAGAGGAATCCCTGCCTCTTGGCAAACTGCTGCCCCACCATGCATGATGCCTTGAATTGCCTCCATTGGAAGAGTGTTAATTGGCATACCCAACACTGCTAAGGCTAAAATCGGAGTTCCACCCATTGCGTAGACATCAGACAAAGCGTTTGTAGCAGCAATCCGCCCAAAATCTACTGGTTCATCAACAATGGGCATAAAGAAATCTGTCGTCAACACCAGGGCTTGGTTATCGTTGAGTTGATAGACTGCTGCATCATCACTAGTTTGAGTGCCTACGAGCAGTTGCTCTAAGGCTTGGTTTAAGGGAACCTGCCGTAAGATTTCCTGCAATTGGCCGGGAGCAATCTTGCAGCCACATCCGCCGCCATGAGAGTACTGAGTAAGGCGAATCATCTATCTTTTCTCCTAAATGGGTGCAGTTGCCCTTAGTTATCCTAACCACTCCGAGGAAACGCTGACCAAACCGCAGGCTAAGATTGCTTCTTGGGGATTGACCCCTCAATACCCTCAACAAACCAATCCATCGCCAGTTGTCCCTGATCATTCAACATCTTACCATTTGGTACTCGCACTACACCCCTTTGGTCTTTTACCGGACCATCAAAGGGATGTGCAGTACCTTGAATAAATTCATCACGCTTCGCCATCACTAATTGCTGAACATCTTGAGGAATCGCCGGATTCAGGGGAGAAATATCCACCATTTCTTGAGCAATGCCATCCCAAACGTCTTCGGACTTCCATGTACCATTCATTACCGCTATGGCTTTGTCTGTATAAAATTTGCCCCACTTATTAATAGATGATGTTAAATGCGCTTTTGCACCAAACTGACTCATATCAGTGTTGTAACCAAAAGCATAAATGCCCTTTTCCTCAGCCAGTTGAATAGCCGCAGGTGAGTCAGTATGCTGCGTCAGGACATCTGCACCTAAATTGACCAAAGCTAGAGCAGCGTCTCTTTCTCTTGCTGGATTGTACCAACTTTGCACCCAAAACACCCTGACTTTTGCCTTCGGATTTGTTGTCCGCAGTCCTTGGGTAAACGCACCCATTCCCCGTATGACTTCGGGAATAGGGTATCCTCCGACAAAACCAATTAAATTTGATTTCGTCATCTTGCCGGCAATCATACCGGTTAAGTATCGCGGTTCTTCAAACCGTCCTAGATAAGTGCCAACATTGGCAGCGCGTTTGTAGCCAGTACAGTGTTCAAAGAAAACATCAGGAAAGTCTTTTGCCACTTTAATAGTCGGGTTCATGTAGCCAAAAGAAGTTGCGAAAATCAACTTGTTACCGTCTAATGCCAGTTGGCGAATCACTCTCTCAGCATCAGCACCTTCGTTGACGTTTTCGACAAAAGTAGTTTTTACCTTACCTTGAAGATTTGCCTCCATTTCTCTGCGACCTAAATCATGAGCATAAATCCACCCAAAATCGCCCACAAGTCCCACATAAATAAATCCCACCTTGATAGGTTCATTTGCCAGCACGGGCGATGCAGGGGTAGACACCTCACTCTGTGGATTAGATTTCCCCAGAGTACAGCCTGCAAAAGTAAAGCCAGATCCTGCTAAAGAGGCATACTTTAGAAACTTACGACGCTCCATATCTATTTATTTGGTGTACTCAGTCAAAAATTTTTCTTTTCAGTAGCAGAAAATGGTTTATAATCTGCTACTTGCTTGATTTTTAGCTTTTTGCTCCTGCCACCAATTAACTTAAAAAGTCAGATAATAATGATTTAGATTATACAAAATTCTCGATAAATTTTTCAAAAAATAAAGTATTGTAAAATACAAGAAATTCCATATTAATCGCATTAATATCTGCTTATTGACAATATTTTAAGCGCTTGCCTTTGTCTGTATATTGCGCTTCTTGCATTGCCGTAAAGATTTAAGTCTTTTCTCAAAATGAATTTATACACTGAAACCGAATTTTTTGTTGGTGCTATTCCGTACCAAATGTACGTCAAATATTACCGACCGAGTCAAGACAAAAATTCAGTTCCTATTGTGCTTTTACATGGCGGCTTTCATACAAGTACTTGCTTTGTCAAAACACCCGATAATCGCCAAGGTTGGGCAGCATATCTGGCAGAACAAGGCTGGGAAACCTATATTGTTGACTGGCCGGGGCATGGTCGGTCGGGCTTTGTGCCAGACTTAGCTGTGATGTCATATCAACGGGTAATCAATGGTACTGTGGCACTACTCCAACAGATTGGTTTGGCTGTCATTCTTACCCATAGTATGTCTGGTGTTGTTGGTTGGCAAACGGCGCAAACCCATCCTCAACTTGTTAAAGCTATTGTAGGCATTGCACCAGGGCCACCAGCCAATCTATTACCAGTCATCACGAAAGACTCTCATGAAGCTGTTCCCGAAGACCGTCCACGTATCCAGTCACGAGAAAATACTCAGAAGTACTTCACCAACTCAGATACTTTTCCGCAAGAGGCATTTGAGAATTACTTTTGTAGTTTGGTGGCTGAGAGTGCGCGAATTAGCAACGAACGCAGAAATGTTGAAGGACGAGGGCTTTATATTCGCGACCCGAAGCTATTATTTGATATTCCCATATGTGTGATTACAGGCGACCAAGACCCGCGCCATCCTCGTGAGGCAGATGCAGAAACTGCAAAATACTTCCGGGGTGATTTTATTTGGCTTCCGGAAGTGGGACTCCCTGGTCACGGTCATATGCAAATGCTTGAACATGGTAACTTAGCTATTGCTGACCTGTTTATCAATTGGCTGCATAGCAAAGGTCTAACGTCTTAGGACAAAGGAATGTAAATGAAGTTCGTGTTCATGGTAGTTACTAGATGAAACAAAGCCTCAAGTATATATTTTTGAGTTTGGGGTTAATTTGCTTGGGTGTTGGGAGCTATTTTGGCTATACCTTGTGGCGAGTCTTGAGTATTGGCACAGCTTATCAAGCTAAACAATTTTGTTCGGGTGTGTTTGTCTCTGGGCGCACTCCAGAATCCATTTTCAACCAAGATGTTTTAGCTGAGATCGAAGGTTTATCATTACTGGAAAAGTCAATTGTCAAGTCAATTCAAGTTAATATTGATCGCCCACAACAATCTGTAACAGCAAGTATTTTCGGTTGGGCAAAACATCAAGCCATCTTTCGTGATGGGCTTGGTTGTACTCTAGTCATCGCTACCTCTCAAGCAGAGTTGCGATCGCCTGTTAAGTCAATGCGTCTGGCTCCCCAAAAACTAGACAAACGGTGGTTGCTAGGGCAAACAGACCGACTACCACCTGAAATTAACCAAAAACAACTCAAAGTAGCTCTCAACTGGGTTTTCCGTCAAGAGCAGCACACTAGGGCTGTAGTTATTGTTTATAAAGGTCAGATTGTTGCCGAACGTTATGCACCAGGCTTTTCCGCTCAGATGCCTTTACCTGGATGGTCGATGACCAAGAGCGTAATTAATTCACTTGTGGGGATTCTTGTCAAGGAGGGTAGACTATCGCTGACAGATAAAAACCTGATGCCACAGTGGAACAATTCCGGCGATCACCGCAACCAAATTACTCTAGATTGGATGCTTCGCATGAGTAGCGGGCTGAAGTTTAACGAAGCAGAAGGAAATCCCCTAGGAGATTTGATTCAAATGCTATTCGGTCGGGCAAATGCGGCTTTATATGCGGCAAATCAGCCTTTATATGCCGCTCCCGATACTAAGTGGCAATACTCCAGTGGGACAACTAACATTGTCTGCCGTGTTATCCGCAACGCGATCGGTAGCGATGCCGATTATCTAGCGTTTCCCCGTCGCGCCTTGTTTGATCGCCTGGGGATGAAGAGCGCTGTTATCGAACCGGATGCATCGGGAACCTTTGTGGGCTCGTCTTTCATGTATGCTACAGCAAGGGATTGGGCGCGATTTGGTCTACTGTATTTACAAGATGGCGTATGGTTCGGACAACGCATCTTACCAGAAGGCTGGGTAAAGTACAGCCGCACGCCAACTGAGCTAGCACCCAAGAAAAATTATGGAGCTCATTTTTGGTTGATGAACGTTGCTACACCATCTGGACAAAGCCAAATTCTCACCGCTCAAGGATTTCAAGATCAATACATTGCTATTATTCCTTCGCACCAACTCGTTATCGTTCATCTGGGGAAAAATGAAAACGCGACGCGTCAACAATTTATTCCTCAAATTTTAGCGGCTTTTGCTAATTAGTTTGGGTGTGGCTCTTTGAGAAATATGTTCCAAATTTACCGAAGAAAGGTAGAGGGCAGAAGGCAAAAGGCAGAAGGGAAGAGATTAGGGATGTGCCCGATGCCATTTGGGTTTAAAGCCCCTAACTTTAGTTATGAAAAAAGAAGAAAATATGTATTTCGAGACGCGCAGCGCTCATATATACTGCGTCCTTATTAAAGCCCCTGAATGCGCGTTATGGGGTTTCCTTCTGCCCTCTGACGAATTCCTTCTGCCTTGCCGCCCTTGGCGGCGTTAC
>CAZZXJ010000250.1:7261-8513 GCA_964657905.1 uncultured Stigonema sp. | reverse complement strand
GCGGTTGTACCCGACCGTCTCACCCTGCAAAGTTGACTTGATGGAGTACTAGTACTCCACCAACGAAACTTTGAAGGGTTCGTAGTGAGGGCTTCAGCCCTCGTGTTCTTGAGGACTAAAGTCCTCACTACGAACAAATCATCATAAACCAAGCATTGTTGCTTTGGTAGACTACTAGGTTTTCACCTGTTTTTAACTGTGTGGTTATTTCTGCCGCGCTGTACTAGTGGGAACAGAAAGATATAGTATGAGCATAGCAGGATTCAGGAAAAGCCAGTGCAAAGGAAGTATCTAGCCAAAATTTTTGTGACGCTTCGTCCTTCAGTCCTAGACCCTGCTGGTGTGGCAGTGCAATCTGGGTTGAAGCAGTTGGGATACGATAACGTTGAGCAGGTGCGGATTGGTAAGTATATTGAAATGACTCTCACCTCACCTGATGACAGTACAGCGCGTCAGAACCTAGATCTGATGTGTGACCAAATGCTAGCAAATCCCGTGATTGAAAATTATCGCTTTGATTTGATTGAGGTCGAATCACAGACGGGAGTGATTTAAGGAATTTGTCATTTGTCATTAGTCCTTTGTCCTTTGTTATTTGTTCTAACCAATGACCAATGACCAATGACTAATGATGAAATTTGGGGTTGTTGTTTTTCCGGGTTCTAACTGCGATCGCGATGTTGCTTACGTGACAAGAGACTTGCTCTTACAACCAACTCGCATGGTTTGGCATCAAGAAACTGATATTTCCGATTTGGATGTGGTGATTCTACCTGGTGGCTTTAGCTACGGGGATTATTTGCGCTGCGGCGCACTGTCTCGCTTTTCTCCTGTGATGCAGCAGGTTGTAGAACATGCACAAAAGGGTAAATTTGTCCTGGGTATTTGCAACGGTTTTCAGGTATTAACTGAGGCGGGACTTTTACCAGGAGCATTGGTGAAAAATCGGGATTTGCATTTTATCTGCGATCGCGTCCCGATAAAAGTCGAGGGCAATCATCTACCTTGGACTGAAGGTTATGCAACTGGTGAAATCATCACTTTGCCTATTGCCCACGGAGAGGGTCAGTTTTATGCTGAGCAAGCAACTTTATCAGAAATTGAAGACAACGGTCAAGTCATATTCCGTTATGAAGGAGATAATCCCAACGGCTCACTCAACAACATCGCCGGAATTTGCAATCCTACAGGCAATGTGCTAGGAATGATGCCACACCCAGAAAGAGCGTCAGATCCGATGTTAGGTGGTAGC
>CAZZXJ010000250.1:0-7161 GCA_964657905.1 uncultured Stigonema sp. | reverse complement strand
GATGGGTTGAAGTTGTTTCAGGGATTGTTGGAGAAGGTGACGGCGTTTGTGTAGCTCCTCTCCCCCCGACTTCGGGGGGACTACAGGGGGGTAAAATTAAGCGCAAGGTAGCGATGGGTTGAAGTTGTTTCAGGGATTGTTGGAGAAGGTGACGGCGTTTGTGTAGCGCATACGTTAAATCACGGTAGCGCTTTTGTGACTATCAAGATTAATACTTGAATAGACAGATCCGAAAAACAATGTAGAGACGCGTAAGCGTTGCGGCACGAAGTGCCAGATCGCGTCTCTACAAGGGTTGTAAGCGACGCACAATTAATTTCTGGAGATGTCTAATAGTCACCATACGCGCCCTGAATTAGGGCTAGGAGTAAATAACAGTGAACAACAGTATAGAGGTTGGCAAAGATTTAGCTTACGTAGACTACAGCGATTTACTAGAGAAAATTTTATGTTGTCTGCGCCATCAAAAGATATTTAAAATCTCTGATGATGGCAAGCGATTACGTATAGATATTGATACTGTAGCTACTCAGGTTGCTGCTTTGCAGATTAATAATCCCTTAGGGAGTACCAACAATGTTCGTTCTGCGACTGTTAACATAAGTCCGGGTTCCGAAGAACGCTTTCGCAGTCAAATTCGAGAGATAAAAGATTGCGTCAAGGGGTTACTGGAGTCTGTACTAGGTGATCGTTCCTCAATCGAGGATTTCGTCAGCAAATTAATGAGAGATTTGCAGACTTTCAAAGGTGAAAAGGCTAGCTTAGACTTCACCTATCCTTTTAGCCCATATCAAGGCTTGCAAAAGCAGCGGTTAACTTTCTCGGATAAAAGTCCTAAGGGCAAGGAACTGTTGAGATTTCATAAGCTAACTATCACTGTACAGAAAACCCGTGATTTTAATGAACAGTTACGAGAGGGATTAGAGAAGTATATCAAAGTTCAGTTTACTAATGCTACTGAAGAAGAATGCGAAGAACTAGGTTATATTCTTGATGATCTACACAAAGAAAAGGAAAATCCAGAATTCGACTTCTACCGACTCAAGCGAATTGTAGACCAAGAAACTATTGGAAAACTTAAGAAACAAGCACAAATCAATTATTTAGAGTTTCTCTACGAAAATATTTATACCGATACTAGCACTGCCAACACCGCAGGTGCTATCTATCTCCAAGACTTAATCAGGCGTTTGAAGCTGATAGAAGAATACATCAGCGATGCTTCCAAACCTGATGGGTATTACCAAGTAAACTATGCTGGTGTTTCCTTAAACTACAGGGACTTTTTTTCCCGTGGGGAAGCTTTTGAGATGCTGCCCATCATCCCGAAAATAGAGGGGTACTTGGGAGAAACCACCGATGACGAACGGGGACTCATCCAGTTTATTTTTGGTCTGAAACTTAAGTTTGATGGTAAAGCACAGGCATATGGAGGGAGAAATTCTTTTGAATATTACATAAATCTGCTCAACCCAGACAGTGAAGAACATAAAACCGAACTACAAGATACTCTTAGACAAGAAATATTTGCAAGAAAGGTTTTAAAAATCGTCTTTTTATACTACTTTTTGTTTGCTTGTAATAATCCATCAGCAGAATTATCCTATGATCCAATTCCGAATTTTGAGCAAAAAGTCATGCTGACGCTCAAAGGTGATGATGATGAAGCAAAACAGCAGCTTTTTAGGCAGATAATCAAATACTTTCAACAGTTTAATATCCAGCAAAAAATCAACCAACTAAAAAAATTACTCATTAAAGTTATCAATTACAAGCAAACCTTTCCCTCTAGAGAATATCCCCTGCATATTTCTGTTAACAAAAGCATACTTGAGCAGGACGTCAAAAATATTTTTAATCAAAATACATTCTTTCGACCTGTTTTGAGAACTAATCCAAAAGAAGTCCTCAAGTATATATCCCTTGGCGAAGCGAATGCCAAGGGAAATTCACTTTGTACTCTGCCTGCAAAAATCACCATTAGCGACATTCACTATATTTCTACCGATGAGCAACAAAACTTTAGCATGGAGTATGATAATCTAACAGGTATACGTGCATTACCTTTACTATTTCTACCTTTACAAGATAAAAGATGCCAGGATATTTACAATAAAAATTTCTTGCAGCGTCAACTAGTATTGTTTCCTTATAAACTAGAGAATATTAGGCTAGAATCGCAGCAGGCATTTATTTATCGATTTACCTTTTCCTTGCTAGCATATATCTGTATAAAAGTGCTGTTGCACAAGCAGAGTAGGTTATTTATTCCGATTTTGCGACTGCACCTGCACAACAAAGAAGACGATGCACCTATAGAAAAGTTCATCGTGTCTTTGTGTGGTGTATTATCTCATCTATTAAACGAGGAACATCGCTCTAATGCTCAAGGAGTTGACATTAGGGACTTGCAAAGTAAAGGAAAATTTAAAGTTCCTAATATTCTTAGCTCATTATACTCCGTGTTACCCAAAAAGTTTACTTTCGCCAGTGCATCAGACGCTCCCAAATTGGTGGATAAACTGGCGATTGTGATTGTCTCTAGTCGGGAATGCGATCGCCGCTGGAGTAGTTCTCAAAAAGTATCCAATTTGATGGGAGAAATCTTGGGGTTAACGGGTAAAGATGGCGCTGTCAGAGTACAACTACTTAGTACTTTCTCTGATAACTATGAACACCAACAGATGTTTCAACATCCAACCGTGATCATCGACGAAGTTGCTAAACTTTACCGAAAGGGATACAGGCACTTTGTCTATATTGCCAAAGCCCCCTATTCAAGTACTTTGCATATGACACAAACGGCAGATGATGATGGACTATTCTTCATGTCAAGAGAGGTGATTAAGGCTTTCAAAGCACAGCATGATAACATTAAGATCTACCCGATGTTTTTTGATAAATACTATGCGGTAAATTTTCTCAAACAACTGGGTTCAAATTCTTTTTATGTTCAAGATACAGCCGAACTGACAAATCTCGTAGACGATCCGAGTCAAAAATCTGTTGTATTTTTCAACTTGTTTAATGGGATTACAGTCGGTAAGGCGGAACGCAACTACAACGGCGTTATTTCCTACGCCACATTCTTAAAAATCTATGAAGGTATCCTGGATGATGAAGACATCTACAAAGGTCTGATTTTCAAAGGTGAACTGAAGAATGATATCTTGCAGTATTTGACCTTGTTTCACTTCTCACGGTACGAAAAATCTAACCAAATTAATCTCAAGCTAGACCCCTATGAAAATCTCATCGGGGATAGTTCAGTTGGCGCACTGTCCTTATTTAATCACATGAGAGGAAAAGGGGAATTTAATTCTTTAGCATTTTTGACTGAAGTTAAGAAAATATTAAACGTGCAGCAAGAGTAACGCACCACCGGATCGCCGATCATGGTGCTTGAAAAATCAAATCAGGAATTTAGTAACAATGACATCCAAGATAGCAGAAGAATTGGGGCGTTTATTTGAAGTTGGATTTAATATTGGAATTCTTGCCTATATTAAAGATAAGCAAATTAAGCAAAGATTTGGGAACTTATATTTTCAGGAATTGCAGCAGCTAAAGTTTCCCAAAATGCTACAGCAAATTGTGAACCAACTAATCAGCACCCCCGAAAGAGAGATGGTGCAGAAGTGGAGTACATTTTTTCTCCAAAAAGGTTTTCTCTCAGGGGTAAATTTTTTCGGTGAATACATCCAATCTATAGGTTGGAGTGAGTCATTTAAGTTAAAAAATGTAGAAATTTTGTATTACCAATGTAGGTTTAGTGGCGATAACAGCATAGGAACTTATGAGAAGAAGAATACGGCGCAGTGGTTTAGAGAAGTATTGCGCCAGTTGGATTATTTAAAAGAAGATGAGATTGAGCGATACATTGAACGATATCTTTGGCAAGACTTAGATATAGGAAAGAAAGGGGAGTTTGTAAATGCAGATACCCTAATGCTGCTGCGCTACCGTAGACAGATTAGGGTTCTCTGTGTGGATTTATCTGTATTTTCAATTAAGTCAGATGAAGAGGTAAAAAATCTCGACTATATAGAAATTATCCGGGGTTTATTAATCAGGGATATTAGTTATTTACGCTCAAAAAGTGTTTTCTCTGAACTTCGCATAGATACGGAATCTTTAGGTTTAGAATTTTCCGAAGATTTAAAGAGTTACTTTACTGCTTTTAAATATAGGGATAAGGAAAGTACCAAATTAATCCAAGCTGCTGGCTATGCCTATAGTTTCTATGAATTTCTGCAAGAAACTGGCATGATAAATGATCAAGCGCCAGTGGTGTTGAATGCTGTGGGATACAGCGATCGCGGATTAAGCGCCATGTCAATCCGGCGTGAAAATTTAGAAGTCTTGAAAACTTGCTATGAAATTTACAAACATGACTCTAGCGGTAAAGAAATTAACGATGCACGCAAGCAGGTTTTAAATCGCATTAAGCGCAGCGCCTATGGAAGTTTTACCAATGGTAAAAATTTTATCGATGCTCTTTTAGCAATTCCTCCGAACGATACAACCATTATCACTCATCAAGAGCAAGTAAATGGGTTTTTCAATTCTGTCGGTGAGGTTCCCCAAGAACTCATGAATCAACTGGGGTTAACTGGAACTATGAACCTACGACAAGCCCATGCAGAACTGATTAAAAAAGCGCTAATATCTGAAGATACTTATATATTTTTAACTGGCAATCCTGGTATTGGTAAAACTACTGCCATTGTAGAGTTTCTCAAAAGTCATATAGACGAGGGTTTTCTCTTGTTTTATGTTAGCCCCAGAAAACAAGTCAATCTAGATATCATCGAGAAATTTAAAGAAGAAACAGGTAAATTGTGCGATCGCCGGATATTAGCCATCAACACCCATAGTAACCTGATTACAGATAACTTCGGAGCATACACAGTTCAATACCTTTGTAATCAGCGTCAGGGAGATTTTTCTGCACAGTCTGTGAACTTCCGTGATAGCAGGTGTATTGAACCACGGGGACGCCGTTCAGACAGGCTTGACAGACAAACAGAGGATGTGATTCAAGATAGTGGAAAGAATTCTAGAGGTGCTTTAAATAGTATTTGCGAGGCTATATCCACAATTGTAGATCGCAAACTTTCCAATAATATCGTCGCTACTGTTTGTATCCAGTCTTTGAAGAAAACCTATAGTGGCGACACTTTAAAGCATTTTGAGAAAATTTTTAGAAACGCCTACAATGAAAGAGAGAATGAAGTCATTCCTGCTGGGATGAAAAACATCTCTAGTAGAATAAAGCATCTATTCATCATGATCGATGAAATTACAGGTGATGATGGTGGTGTCGAGTTCTTAAATGGTATTAGTACTATCTTGTCCAATTACCAATTGACGCTTCCACAGCATGGGTTTAACACAAAGGTGATTGTTGCTGACGCTTCCATTGTTGACAAAAATGTTATAAATCAACACCTTTCCGATAAATCACCAGAACCAGATAAGATATATTTCCGTAGGGCTACGGATACCTTTCAACCTCTTTCATACGAGCAATTTAAATTTAAAGATATACCAGCAACTATCATCAATGCTAACTCCTACCCAGCTAGAAGTTTATCCATCACGTACAAAATAATGGTGGAGTCTTATAAGTTTACTGAAGAGATCAGCCTTCAGCGGAAAAATAGTTTAATAAAAAATATCCAAAAAGAGATTTTAACAGATATAGAAGCTTTTTTAAATTGCTCAGATGTAGACCAAGTGATAGTTTATATTCAGGATAAACAAAGATTAGCAGAACTCCTCAATCAAATTCAAAATCAACGGGCATTTGAGCAGTTTAAAGATTACTTGGAAATTCATGCGAATATCTCTGAAGAAGAAAAAGAGAAAATTAATAGGTATAAAAATGATGTGAAAATAGTTTTTATGACCGCTTCTGGCAGTAGGGGACTATCCTTTCCTAAGGCTAGACATATCTTAGTGGAAATTCCTGGATTTCAGATTGAGAAAAATCTCATGGAAGTGATTCAGGTAATTTACAGAGGTCGTGGGGATGATGAAATAGACAATCAGGACAAAGAGCTAGTTTTTTATTTAGCAGAACGGTCGGTTTATTATCAGGATGATACTCATAATCAGCAGTTATCTTTACAGGAAAGTGTGCTGAGTCTGTTGAATATCTTATTAATTCTAAAAGCCTCAATCATGACCAGAATTTTTGGTTATGGTTTAATAGGTAGGGATAAGTTTATCATTATACCAATAGGCGGTAAATCGGTATTTGCTACTGGCGAGACATTCTCTGCTCAAATGGCAAACCTCATCAGCCAGTTAAAGCAGGAACATAATAGGAATAGGAGCAATGTTCTAATAGAAAAGGTTTATACCAGTTTAGAACATCTGCTAAGTCAGGCGGAATTTGTTGTCAGAGATACAACTGAGTCTAATTATCTGGATCTCAGAAAGTCTTTTAACAGTAAGTTTACGCAGATTTGTCAGAGCTTAGATAAGTTACTAGACTTTGGCAAAATTGAACCGGGCTATATTAGTGGAAGTCTGTTATTGGTTCCTATTGCTCACAGTACTTTAGAGGAAACTTACTACATGAGGGTGCTGGATATAGCAACCTACGCCAACGAGGAACTTTGGCAAAATATGCAGGAGATTAGTCACCGCAAATCTTACCCGGAGAGTTTGCGTACTGCTATCAAGGATGCAATAGAGTTAGTGAAAAAACTCAGGGATGGGGTTAACAAAACACAGAGACTTGAGCAGAATAGCCAGCGATCAGATCAGTATTATGCTTTGCCATTGTTTGCATTTATTAGTGGCGAGGTGATGAAAGACTATTTTGCCAATGAACCCAATGAACCAGAAGATCAACGCTTCCGGAATATTCTCGCTGCATATATCCGTATGCTTTACCCTGTAAGCAATATTTTGCCTATTGGTAATAAGTATAAAGATTTCCCATTTGTAGTCTTTAGAAGTTACAGCTTAGAAGAGATTAGAAAAAAGAGTTTTACAGACAAGTATCTGCTAACTTCCAATGAGTTGAATATACTAAATTTGATTCTTTCTCAAGAAATGGTGTAAGTAAATGGAGATAAATAAACATCAAATACAATTTGTATTTTGGGGTGGGCATCCTGCCCGCCCATTTTAAGTTTAATTGTGACC
>CAZZXJ010000249.1:5114-8518 GCA_964657905.1 uncultured Stigonema sp. | reverse complement strand
GCTAATGTTTTGGGATGGAAACCTGTTAGCTCGGAGGCATCTTTAGGACTGATATAAGGCATAAAGTCAGAAATAGTGCTAGATGTCTCAAAATTAACACTAATTCCGACTTATTCCAAAAAACCGTTACTAGTTACGTCTCTATCCATGCCGCCGTTGATGCCATTGCCAAGCGTGGGTAATGATTTCGGTCAGTTTTGGGTACTGGGGATGCCAACCTAAAACTTTAATTGCTTTGTCGCGGCTGCCAACTAAAATAGGAGGGTCGCCAGGTCGGCGATCGCACTCAACAATTTTGATTTCTTTTCCTGCTACTTGCTTTGCTGTTTCTATGACTTCTCTGACGGAAAATCCACTGCCATTTCCTAGATTAAATACTTCGCTATTTCCCCCTTTCAGCAGATACTCTAGACCCAAAACATGGGCTTGTGCCAAGTCAGTCACGTGAATATAATCCCGAATACAAGTACCATCCCGGGTAGGGTAATCAGTACCGAAAATAGAAATAGATTTCAGCTTACCCAAAGCAGCCAGTAGCACCAGTGGTATGAGGTGAGTTTCCGGTACATGGTCTTCACCTAGCAAACCATTCGGTTCAGCACCTGCGGCGTTAAAATAGCGAAACCTGACAGATTTGAGATTATAGGCTGTATCGAAATCAGATAATATTCGTTCTACCATCCATTTGCTAGTTGCATAGGGACTGATGGGGTCTTGAGGATGGTCTTCAGTAATTGGCACAAACTTAGGCACACCATAAAGAGCGCAAGTAGAAGAAAAGATAAACTTGTTGATCGAAGCAGCAAGCATTGCTTCTAAAAGCGTTAGCGTACCTATGACGTTGTTGCGATAATATTTTGCCGGATCAGTGACAGATTCACCCACAGCAATATAGGCGGCAAAATGCATCACCGCCGCTATATTGTGAGTTGTAAATAAGCGATCGAGGAGGGCGCGATCGCTCGTATCACCCACAATCAACTTAACCTGCAAAACCTGTTCTACAACTTCTCGATGTCCATTCGACAGATTATCAAGAACAATCACCTCATAACCTGCGCTTTTTAAGGCTAATACAGCATGGGAGCCAATATATCCAGCTCCCCCTGTTACTAAAATAGTTGACATAATTAGGGAATGGTTAGTGGTTAGTGGTTAATTGTTAATTGTTAATTGCAAAGAACAATCAACAATCAACAATCAACATCAATGAAGTAACGCTCAATTGCACTGTCAAGGCACGGGAGCAATTCACCTCGACTGCTACCGAGAACGCTGTAAGTTGGACGAAGAGCGATTAAACCAAGTTCTCGCGTCGGAAGGGCAATCAGACTACTGACACTAACGCCAGCTTTTTTCGCCGCTAGCCGTGCCAAATCAGCCCATGCGATCGCACTCTTATTAGCCAAGTGCCACAAACCGCACTCCCGATCAATTAACAAATCGAGGCTAGCGTAGACAAGATCCGGCACATAGGTAGGCGAAACAATCCCATCCTCAGCGGCAACAAAGGTCTGCCCAGCACTGAGGTGACGCAGCGCGATTGTGATGAAGTTGTAATCATCCCACGGACCAAAAAATGCACTGGTGCGAATCACTAGTGAGGCGGGATCAGCCTGCAATACCCGTTGTTCTGCCAAAGCTTTGCTACGCCCATACACATTTAGAGGGGCGACGGCATCAGTTTCTACATAAGGGTTAGACACAGTACCATCAAATACAAGGTCTGACGAGAAAGTCAGCAGCGCTACGTTATGTCGAGCGCAGGCAGTAGCTAAATTTTCTGCTCCCTCAGTATTTACCCGTAGACAAATATCCGGTTCGCGCTCCGCATCGTCCACCCGCACATATCCCGCAGCGTTCACCACTGCCCAAGGCTTCAACTGGGCAAGAGCCGCATCGATAGAGCTAGGATTGGCAATGTCCATCTCTTGGCGTGTCAGCAGGTGGTAAAAGATTCCTCGCTGTTCACATATCCGAGCAAAAGCCCTTCCGAGGGTGCCTCTTGCGCCCACGATGATCAGGGGGGATGAGGAGGATGGGGAGGACAAGGAGGACAAGGCCCCCCTCCCTCCCTTGTCTCCCTCATCTCCCTCATCTCCCCCTGCCCTAAAAACCACTGGATACAACAGGCGCTCTTGTCGATGCCACCACCCTGGTGTATCAAGCAGCGGATCTTCTGGTTTACGTCCACTGGCTAAATCACGTACTAATTTGGCAATTGCTGTTGGTCTGGGACGTGGGGATCGCAAGTCAAATACGCCTGACTCGTAGTTACCAACCCAGCGAGTTAGTAAGCTATTCCAATCATATGCACCCAGAAGCGACCAAGCAGTGACAGCGCGGATATCTACCTCCATGTCTCGTAATTCCTGAGCCGCCATCCAAACCTCATACAGCCAGCGCAACTGCTCCTCACGGGTGCAGCTGATGTGAGCTTCAGTAACGGCAAGGGACATTTTGTAGCGTTCCCATACTTCTAATAGCAATGTGCGCGGTCCCGTCACACCTTCAGCACAAACTCGCACCGCCTCTACATCTGCGTACTTGTGCCGTCCGTTACCTCCATGAAAGCTAACAGGATAACGTTCTATACGCTCATCCAGAAAGCGATCGCTCGTCAGGTAGTAGTTAATTCCCATAATATCCGGCGGACAGGGATTCGGCAAAAATACCTCAAGTTCAGCCTCACTGATGCCACAGTAGAGCAGATAGCCCCACATAGGATGAGTTGGAGATACTCGACCGCATAATAAATCCAAGCTCAACCAGCGACGCTCATTTTCAAATTCTGCTTGATAAGCTAGTTGCGGCGTACTGTAAATCTTACACAAATCCTCGGTTTGTACCAGTTGGGCATCATCGTTAACCAACCGGATCTCCTTCATCGCCAAGGCGATCGCTCTGCACTGAGAAAGCAAAGCACGGGCGAAAGTTAACCCATCCCGACCGTGAGGATACCAGTGACCGTACAACCCACTAAATCGTGCCGTTGTCAGTGGCTCATTTACTGGTGTGTAATTTGTCACCCAAGGATAGCGTTCCGCAACCGCACGGGCAAACGCAGCTAGTTTCTCTGGAAATTCTGGATCTACCAAGCTAGTGTAACGCGGTCCGCTGCCATGATGCACTAATCCCACAATCGGATTAATACCGAGTTCACGCAACCGCCCCAATCGCTCATCCGCCCATGACCAATCAGCATTCTCCAAACCATCAGGCGCGATCCGCTCCCACAGTATAGGGTAACGAATTGCCTTTATTCCCAGTTCCGCAAATAAATCCAAGTCATCTAAGCGAGTTGCATGACCGTTGCGTTCCAACTGATCAAAATACTCCTCACCCACACGATTAACAGTACACTCCACGCCCGCCCAAACTTCCACAAATGCCATAATTGCTAA
>CAZZXJ010000249.1:0-5104 GCA_964657905.1 uncultured Stigonema sp. | reverse complement strand
ATTGCTAATTGTGAGTCCAGTCCTGAAGGCGGGTTTCCCGCCGTAGGGAACTGGCGTTAGCGAAGCGGTAGCGAAGAACGAGCGTCACCCGAAGGGCTAATTGCTAATCTTCCATTAGCCATTAGCTATTAGCTATTATCAAATCTCAAGCCTTAACCGCAATTTGTTTGTAAACAGACAAAGCCTGAGCAACACATTGATCCATGTTGTAATACTTATACGTTGCTAGCCGTCCTACAAAATACACCTCTGGCGTTGCATCAGCCAGCGCCTTGTATTTCTTGTAAATTTCCTGATTTTCAGGACGCGGTACAGGGTAATAAGGATCTCCCTCAGCAAGGGGAAACTCATAAACGATGCTAGTTTTGGCATGTTCCTGTCCAGTCAGGTACTTAAACTCCGTAACACGGGTATACAGGTGTTCATTGGGATAGTTAATGACCGGTGCTGTCTGAAACACGTTCGTGTTGTGCGTCTCGTGCTTGAAATCAAGCGAACGATATGGAAGTTTGCCGTAGCGATAATCGAAGAATTCATCAACCGGACCAGTGTAAACCATTTCCCGGCAAGGTATTGCCTGGTGGATTTCCTGGTAATCGGTGTTGAGCATCACCTTGATGTTGGGGTGTGCCAACATGTTCGAGAACATGCGGGTAAAACCGTGCAGGGGCATCGCTTGGTAAGTATCCGTGAAATATCGGTTGTCACGATTGGTGCGGGTGGGAATCCGGGCAATTACTGATTTGTCGAGTTCCGACGGGTCGAGTCCCCATTGCTTGCGAGTGTAGCCTCGGAAGAACTTTTCGTACAGTTCTCGACCTACTTTACTTATCACCACATCTTCTGAAGTGTGGATGTATTCTTTAGGTTCAGCAACTGAATTGAAGAACTCCTCTACCTGAAATGAATTGAGGTTCATTCCATAGAGTTTGTTGATGGTGTCTAGGTTGATAGGGATCGGAACAAGTTGCCCGTCTACGCTAGCTAGGACGCGATGTTCGTAAGACCGCCACTGAGTGAAGGGCGAGAGGTATTCAAAGACTTCGCGGGAGTTGGTGTGAAAAATGTGGAGACCGTATTTGTGTACGAGAATGCCATGATCGTCGTAATGATCGTAGGCATTACCGCCAATGTGCGATCGCTTGTCTACAACCAGAACTTTTTTGCCAGACTGAGTTGCCAATCGTTCAGCGATGACGCTTCCTGAGAACCCTGCGCCAACAATTAAATAATCAAATACAAAGTCTCTGGTAAGTATGCTTGGTGCTTCTTTACCAGTCAGCGCGTCCTTTGAGTTATGACCGTTTGTATCGGAATCTGATACATTTTTGATCATCGAATGTAGTATTGTCTCTGTGGTAGAAGCTGCTGTTGTGTATGAATTCTTATGAGGAATTGAACTGATCAGCTTCATCATTGATGCCCAAGTGCGATCCCAAGAAATCTGCTCCAAAAAAGCATCTACCCGACTGCGCCACCCCGATGCTGGAGTGTCCTCTTGCATAGCTTTTTCAGCAGCAGTGACGAACTCAGAAACTGTGTCTGCAATTCGCACCAACTTCAAATCTCCGTAGGGTCGCACTACATCCCGAATCGAGGTAGATACCACAGGCTTACCTGCGGCAAGATACTCTGGAGTCTTCGTTGGGCTAATAAAGCGCGTTGCTTCGTTCCGCGCAAATGGTAGCATCGCTAAGTTCCACCCAGCCAAATATGCAGGTAGCTCTTTGTAGTCTTTAGCACCCAGATAATGAATATTGTCGCGCTGTGGCAGAATTGCCGGATCGATTTTCACAATCGGTCCAATGATCACCAAATGCCAGTCGGGACGGGCGTCGGCGATGCTACCGAGTAGTTCAATATCCATCCGTTCGTCAATCACGCCAAAGAACCCAAGGCGCGGGTGGGGAATACTTGCTTGATCTGCTGGTTCTACCGCTTGGTAATGTATCGCCTGTGCAAAATGCGCTACATCTACACTACTAGGAAATGCATAGACGTTAGGATGCTGGTTCACCTTACTTTCGTAAAGGCTTTGTCCCCCTGTAAACACCAAGTCTGCACGGCAAAATAGTTCTGCTTCATAGTTCTTTAAAGTGGGAGATGCTCCCGTGAATGCAGATAATTCATCCATACAATCGTACACGACTACTTGGGGTTGCAAATGGCGTGTAAAAGCGATCGCCATTGGTGTGTAATACCAACAAATGTACTTATGGATGTTATGCTCTGCAAACAAACTATCAATAAGTATTTGTAGATCTGCGTTGACTGCTTCCTCACTCATACCTTCTGGTAGATGTGGAACAACAACCACTACCCCGCTGTTATCAAGACTGACATTCAATCGCCCCACTGGTTCTTGGCTGAAAATTGGCTCCTCGATCAAGAAAACCCGCCTTCCTTCAACACAGCGACTTAGGAGATGTTGCGGTCTTTGATAGACGAAATTCCAACGTAAATGAGATAAGCAAACTATATCAGGCGTATCTGTAGAGGCTTCTATTGCTTGAAAGCTTTTATTTAATGAGGATAATGAGAGCGATGATGCACCTGATAACTTTGTTTCACCCAGCTTCTGCGACATCATATGGCTGACACCGTTACTTTCTAGTTGAGCTTTTTCGCTTGACATAGATGACCCAATATTTTATAATTTACATTAGAAACCCTGCTCACAAATGCTCTAAAAAATAAATATTAAAATCTACTATTGTTACTTACTTTTAATAGATAAAATTAGTAACAATAATTTTGCTAAGCAATTTGTAAGCATGAAATACTCTATAATTAAATAATATATAAAAACTGTTAATATGAACTTCTACTAGGAGGAAG
Source organism: uncultured Stigonema sp. (assembly GCA_964657905.1). Taxonomy (GTDB): domain Bacteria; phylum Cyanobacteriota; class Cyanobacteriia; order Cyanobacteriales; family Nostocaceae; genus Stigonema. Next base: position 2,266 of record CAZZXJ010000249.1, on the reverse strand, counting down.
AGATTTTTGTGTACCAAAAGAATTGTTTTTATAATCAGTTGGTTGGTGATTGTTGATACAAATTAGCTTTATAAAAATGTATGAATGTAATAATTCACACATTTTGTTTTGCTCACTGCTACATTAATCTTGCAGCTGCACTTCAGATCGCCCGTAAATCAATTTGTACAGCAAGTAGCCAAAGTGCTTTTAAGAGAACTGGAAGAGACTCATTAGTTTTCAAAGGATTTGCCGCCAGATCATTTGGTCAACCCATCAAGTCATTCACTCCATGCTTCGGTTCATACTTCTGACAGAACCTCGAATGGCTGATTGTCCGGACGAACTCCACATATCCTTGGATAAAGCAAGTAAACGACTCACAACCCGCACGACATTGCCATCCACGCAAGCAACTTTTTCCTTGAAGCAAATGCTGGCAATCACAGCCGCCGTGTAAGAACCGCAGCCAGGAATTTTGAGCCACTCACGGTATGATTGAGGAAAACGACCATCAAGCTGCTCAACAATATACCGCGCACCTTTTTTCAAGTTGCGGGCACGAGCGTAATAGCCCAACCCACACCAGAGTTGGCGCAGTTTTTCCTCATCGCCAGCCGCAAGATCATAAACAGTGGGGAGGTGCTTTCAAAATTTCGATAATTTTGGTATAACCACAGCCAGAGTAATTTGTTGACTCATATGTTGCACACCCAGCTATGATAAATATTTATCTTCTGACGCCAAGGCAGTGGTCTATGATCCTGGTCGTACCAAACAATGAGTTTCTTTGCACAGTGATTCACTTTGACACTCCCACCCAGGCCCCCTGCGAGCTTTGACTGATACAGCCACATCCTAGTACAGGGCGGCAGAAATAACCACACAGTTAGAAACAGGTTCAAACAAGCGTCTATGTATGTATTTTTCTCTCCTGACGACTGACGGCTGAGGTCACGAGTAACAGCACTAGCTGATTCCTTTAAATTAGCAATCTGAACATTTTTACAACACAATTTCAAGGTAAATTCGTTACATTGACTGTGAAGAGCTATCTGAATTCCCGATTGAGGCACATTCTTGTTTGCCTACTCCCAATAATAGTAACAGCCTGCAGTTTCATTCCTGCACAGGAAAGAAGTATGGCTAGAGAAAAAATCTCTTACGGTGGTCATTATGGACAGCTAAGAGACCAAGGACGCTTACGTACATACTATTTTTACACTCCAAAATCTTATCATCCAAACCGTCCGATGCCATTAGTTTTAGTGTTTCATGGGCATGGTGGTAGTGGTCGTTCAATAGCAAATACTTCTCGCTTCAATGAGTTGGCGGATCAATTCGGGTTTATTGTTGTTTATCCAGACGGAATTGACCATGAATGGAGCTTTAGAAGTTATTCTCAAACAAATGTGGATGATGTTTCATTTGTGGCGGTATTAATCAATCATCTTAAGCAAATTACAACTATTGACAGTGGTCGAGTTTATGCCACTGGCTTTTCCAAGGGTGGAATACTTACCCAAGCTCTGGCTTGTGAGTTACCAAATAAAATTGCAGCTTTCGCATCAGTAGCTGGCTCTCTTCCAGTTCGACTCAAACCTATTTGCCAGCCTCGAACTCCTGTATCAGTATTAATGATCAACGGTACAAATGATCGATCTGTACATTATGATGGTGATGACACAAGCGAACGAGGAGCGCTTGCTTCTATTCCAGAAACAGTAAGCTTTTGGCGCTCACATGATAGATGTCCCTCATCGGCTCAAGTCCGACAGATTGCTCATACTAATGCGAGCGATGGTCTGAAAGTAAAAATTTCTCGGTACTCAGCTTGCAGTGGCGGCTCAGAGGTGTTACTTGCAGCTGTAGTAGGCGGTGGACATTTATGGCCAGGTGGTGCTTCTGGTGATGAGAGCGTAAATAAGTTCAATTCTAAGCTTGGCTTCAACGCAAGTAAGACAATTTGGAACTTTTTTCAACGCCATCGTCTGCCCTAGTACAAGGAGTCAGGAGTCAGGAGAAAAGAATACTTAGATAAACTAGGTTTTAACCTGTTTCCAACTGTCTGGTTATTTGTGTCGCGCTGTACAACGTCTGAAAATTTTGGATGGTGCTCTAGGACTGGTATTTCTGCCCACTGCCAGCACCTGCACCTTTATTGTACGCTTAAGTAAAATCTCTGCTGATCCGAGTAATTGCCTAGTTTAATCCAACACGTTCCTTAATTATTCATTTTTGCCATTGCCTCACACCTCTTCCCCCAACTCCTTTAAAATCGCCTCAA
>CAZZXJ010000248.1:0-8520 GCA_964657905.1 uncultured Stigonema sp. | reverse complement strand
ATTGACCAATGACTATTGACTATTGACAAAGGATAACTTTATGAGCTTAAAGCTCTATTTTCTCAGGCATGGGGAAACAACTTATAGCCGGACAGGCGGCTACTGTGGTGACCTAGATCCAGAATTGACACTTGAAGGCACTCAGATGGCAAAGGCGTTTGCGGATACCTACCATTCCTTACCTTGGACGGCAGTATATGTCAGTCCCATGAAACGTACCATCGCTACAGCAAAACCCTTATGTGATGCTTTAGGGATAGAAATGCAACTGCGAGAGGGTCTGAAGGAAATTAAGTATGGTGAGTGGGAGGGTAAAACACTTGAAGAGGTCCAACAGCACTATGCAGATGACTATGTGCGGTGGTTAGCTGAACCTGCTTGGAACCCGCCTACTGGCGGAGAAACTTCTGTACAAATTGCCAGTCGAGCAATGCCCATCATCACAGAAATTGAAGCAAAGTATTCGACAGGTAATGTCTTGGTAGTTTCTCATAAGGCAACGATCCGGATTATACTGTGCAGCCTTTTGGGTATTGATTTAGGACGTTACCGCGATCGCATCAATGCCCTTGCTGCCTCGGTCAGCATTGTCAAGTTTGGCGAGCATGGTCCCTTACTAGAAGTGCTGGGCGATCGCCATCATTTATCTGAAGAACTGCTGAGTTTGCCAGGAACATGATGTGAGTGGGGAGGTAAAGAATTAAAAATTAAAAATTAAAAAGGGGAATTCTTCATTTTTTATTTTGCATTTTTAATTTTTAATTGATTTCCCCACTCTTGACTTGGGTAGTATAAACAACAATTAAGTCAAGGAACTTAGCTAAGTATTTTACAGATATGACTTCAGGGTATTTGTTTAAATAAGGGGTAATACACATACCTCAGGGATCGCTTAGTCGCATATATACTTTATGACGTTAACTATCTGCACCAAGTGCAGACTATACTGCCAAGTCAATACAAGGAAATTCACAATAAAGTCTTAATTACGAATTACAAATTACAAATGCTGCCCGATATAGATCAACTCTCCCTTGCAGAACTTGTAGCCCAAATGGTGGTTGTCCGTGCCTCCGGTTTCCTATTTGACCACCAAATTCAGTATCCTGCTTGGGAAGCACCAGCCGCAACACTCCAACACTGGGTACAAGATTTGGGTGTTGGTGGGGTGATTCTACTCGGGGCTAGTGCTGGGGAATTAGCCATTAGAACACAACAGTTACAAAACTGGGCAAAAACTCCCCTGCTTGTTGCTGCTGATATTGAAGAAGGTGTCGGACAGCGTTTTGGGGGAGCAACTTGGTTCCCGCCGCCCATGGCACTGAGCGCGATTTTCCGCCTCGACCAAAAGTTGGGTTTGCACTACGCAGAACAACTGGGAGCGATCACCGCTCGAGAGAGTCTGGCAATTGGCATTAACTGGGTACTCGCCCCTGTGGTGGATGTGAATAACAATCCCGATAATCCGGTGATCAACGTGCGAGCGTTTGGCGAAACTGTAGAGGAGGTCAGTCAACTTGCTTGTGCCTTTATCAAGGGTGCGAAAACTTATCGTGTCCTGACGACGGCAAAGCATTTCCCCGGACACGGTGACACGGCTGTTGATTCCCATCTGGATTTACCAGTGATCCCGCATTCAGCAAGCCGACTCTGGCAAGTTGAATTACCCCCCTTTGCAGCGGCGATCGCATCGGGTGTAGATACAGTGATGAGCGCCCACCTACTGATTCCGTGTTGGGATGCAGAACTACCAGCAACCTTGTCTAGGAAGATTTTAACAGGACAGTTGCGACAAAAGCTGGGATTTGATGGCTTGATTACAACAGATGCGCTGGTCATGGGTGCTATTGCCAACCGCTACGGTGGCTCCGTTGCTCCTGTGATGGCAGTGGAAGCTGGTGCTGATATTCTGCTTATGCCTATTGATCCAGAAAAAGCAATTCATGCCGTGTGCGAGGCAGTAGAGAGTGGTCGCATTCCGCTTGAGCGGATTCGCCAGTCTGTTGAGCGTATTTGGCAAGCTAAGAAAAAAATCGAGGTGACTCAAGGCGATGTCATGGGTTTGGTTAATTCCATAGCACAAAACGACTCCCTCAACACCGTTACTGAGATTTTGCAACACAGTCAGACAATCTGTAGTTTTGTATCTTTACCATTAGAAAAATTTACAAATGCAATAAAAATTAATAATTCAGCAACTAACTTATGTAATCTAATCATGGTTGATGACTTGTTGATGTGTGATTTTTTAGATGCTCGCGCACCAGCAATTACCCTACCTGTTCAGATGGGATATACCACTCAAATCATTGATTTACATACTCAATCCACCGCCATTAACCAGGCATCTCATCTAATGCTACAAATATTTATCCGAGGTAATCCATTTCGCGGTAGCGCTAGACTTACCGAAGCGGCTGATAATTTGTTTAAGAAATTATTAACAAATAGTAAAATCCAAGCTTTAGTCGTGTACGGTAGCCCTTATGCCATGCAGTATTTTATACCCTTGCTTCCGGCAGATGTTCCCACGGTTTTTTCCTACGGACAAATGCCAGCAGCACAAGACATTGCTTTACGTACACTATTCGGTATGTAATTAATCTGTCCAAGGAATGCTTTTGGATTTCCAAAACATGGCTGAGGGTAATAACCTTATAGCTTGGGAACCAATGATCTACAACTTACACAACAGTACAAGCAGGTTAAATCCATTACCCTAGGTTTCTTTTTTTGAAATATAACATGAGGAATTGTCAGGAATCTTTGACTTTAGTAACATTTATTTACATCTTTTGAGGAGATGTAGCGTCAAAATGTAACTAGATCCGTATACGAAACTACAAAATCTAGCAATCAAGTCGATTCCTGACCAAGTTTGTTCCTAAGAAAGATTGGGAACACTATTTAAGTGTTAATTTGTGAGTAAAAAACAATGAGCGTGAATACGGTGCCCTCTATCAACTACTACTCTCTAAATGTCATTCAAGACGAGGCAAGGCGACTGGTGCAAAAGGGAGTGGTCAGCCGACAACAGCCAATCTATTCCCTTTGCCAATACATTCCAGCGAGAGAGTGGGTTTGTGTTGAGTATGAATTAGAAAAGTGTGACTTTTTGTTACGCGATCGTATTGCCGATCTGATTGGTCGAGAAGAATGGGATAACGACTAATCAATCTTTGATTTTAGATTTTGGATTGGGAGTTTGTTTCGTATGTGTGATGAAAACAAAAGATTCAACGCCCGCTTTGAAGGATAATCTCTGCTCTCTATCAGCCAATCCCTTTCCAAAATCTCAAATATCCGATCTTCCTATACAGAAAAATATAGCTTTTTGAGCCACTCTGTGGTCGCGCATACACGCAGTGTCAGGCATCTGCATACCTGACACTGGCGGAGCGTTCCAGCTTTTCACGCTTATTGGTTATCTGGCTGGACATTAGCAGATCTCTTGAGCAACCGCAAGTGAGGGAATCAACCTGCTTTCCGCCTGTGAGTAGCATTGGAACAGGAATATACGTTAAGCCCAATCAGAAAACACTTTTGAAACTGTTCGTGGTCAATTCGGGCCAAAACAAGGCGCAAAAGTATCGTGGTCAGGTATACCATTTGGTAATTCCAAAAACTGTTGCAACCACTGTTGCTTTGCCTGACTAGAAGTCTCTATTCCTACCTAGCCATCTGCTCCACTGATAACTGCACGATAAATATTTTTAGATGAAACCTGAAACACGAAACATATTGCTGAAAGCATACGCACAATTACAGCAAATTATCGATGAGTCATATGAAGCTTCTGAAAAAGCCTTAGAAAACAATGACCTTGAGGATGCAAGCTTACTAGCCACTAGTACAAGGACTCAGAAGTCAGAAGTCAGGAGTCAGGAGAGAAGAATACAGACATAGACGCTTGTTTTCACCTGTTTCTAACTGTCTAGTTATTTCTGCCGCCCAGCACTAGAGCGGATAAACTTTATGAGGAGGGTGAAAATTTAGAATTTGTAATTTTAGAACTGGAGTAGCAATGAAAACGATTGAAGAATTAAGGACACGTAGTCGAGAACTTAGTAAGCAAGCTGTTGAACTTAGGCGCAAAGGTTCCGAAGTTTACCCTACCAACCAGGAACTAGCTAAACAGTTCAGACAACAGGCAAGAGAGGCTATGAAACGCTGCCAAGTATTGATACAGGAGTTAAAGAGACAGCTAGTTTGAGAATCAGATTGTTGTAGCCTGTGGATCACTGTAAACTGACACAGGCTATGTGGGTAATGAAGGATTGACAAAAAAGCTACCGTAGTCCACCACAGCAACAAAGCTTGGGTCTATGATCATTTGTTCGTAGTGAGGACTTTAGTCCTCACTACGAACTCTAAGGGTGGTCAACAATTGGTTGCGGTTTGGAATCCCCAACCAATCGATTCTGACGAATCACTTCTTCGTGAGTTTACAAAGCGCAGATGTTCAACCAGCTTGCTCCAAATAGTGGTTTACGTCTTCTATTAGGCGGCTAAGTTCAGCTTCTGTAGTCAAGCGAATGTTGACATCACGAACCGTGAGCAAGACTTTAGCCGCGAAGGGAGTAGGCCAAATATTAGGATTACAAAAAATTTCTAAAAACACCTCCCCAGTGTAACGATATTCCATCGGTTGCTGGGGTTTAGCTTTACCACTGCCTGGAGTGGTTTTAGTAGCGACAGCTTTTAGGCTTTGCAGCAATAGATCTATTGCTGCTTTTAATTCCCGTGCGGCTTGGGGTGAAAAACTAAAACAGACAGAACCTTCAACTAGGTTCAGTGTTAGATGATTTCCGGACATGAGCTATTAATGTATATATCTTGCTACTTTTACCATTTTATTTGGGCACTCAGGAGTCAGGAGTTGGCGATATTCTGACTCCTGCTTGCTGTTAATTTTAACGGGCTGGTGTGAGCTTACTGGACATCCCCGCCACATCACAAGTATATGTAAAGTAATAAATAAACAATAAAAAGATCTATGCTTTTAATGCAAAAAAGTATAGTCACCAGAGAAAAGGCATAAGCAATCTTAATCAGTATTCTAGCTGCTATTAGTCAAAAAGAGTCTCAATAACATCCGAGAATAAGTCTCTGTTATAGAGAGACTAAATCCTTATAATGTAAGGGTTTGAAACATTTTATGTATGTATTAAGTTCTACATTAGAAGTTATAGAACTTGTATTAAAAATGCTCTATGACTTACGATAAACGTGGTGCAGTTAGAAAGGTTTTAATTATCACCCTACTGCTTAACTTATTTGTAATGGCATTGAAAGCTGTAGTAGGGATAACGACAGGCTCTCTCAGCCTGCTGGCTGAGGCATTGCATAGTGTGACAGATAGCGCCAGCAATATTTTAGGATTGATTGCCAGTCAGTTTTCTTCTCCAGATCCTGATCGCGAGCATCCCTACGGACACCATAAATTTGAAGCTGTGGGAGCGTTAGGAATTGCCGCATTTTTAGGCATAGCCTGCTTTGAAATTCTTCAAGGCGCAGTCGAACGAATTATTAAAGGCGCTCACCCTGTCAAAATATCAGCATCGGAGTTGTGGTTACTGCTGATTGTGTTGGGCGTTAATATTTTCGTAGCGTATTACGAACGTGGTGTAGGAAAGAGGGTAGGCAGCGGAATTTTGATTGCCGATGCCAAACATATGATGGGCGATGTTTGGGTAACAATCTCTGTGATTGCTGGTTTGATTGGCGTTTGGTTGGGATATCAGTGGCTAGACGTGGTTTTAGCTTTTCCAGTAGCTTTGTTGGTATTTTGGAGTGGCTGGTCAGTTTTAAAAGAGAATTTGCCGTATCTTGTGGATCAAATGGCGATCGCACCAGAAGTCATTAACGCGATCGCTCTTTCTGTCCCTGGTGTTATTAACTGTCATGACATAGCTTCTCGCGGCGTTCTTGGTCGCCAAGTCTTTATGGAAATGCATTTAATCGTAGATGCCAAAGACGTAGAAACTGCTCACCAGATAACCGAGGAAGTAGAAAAGCGACTAGAAGAAAGCTTCAGCCCAGCAAGGATTTTAATTCACGTTGAACCACCAGCATACAAATCAAACCAAATCACCTTTTAGCTCTCGTTAGAAGTAACCAATGCCACTACCGCAACTAACTCCCCAGGCGCGACAGGTTTAGCCACATGGGTTTGAAAGCCAGCTTCCAGGGCACGCATGCGATCCTCTCTGTCTGCATAAGCCGTGAGTGCAATAGCAGGGACGTGTCCGCCTTTATCTGGCTTGAGATCACGCACCCGGCCAATCAGGCTATAGCCATCCTCATCAGGCATGGCAATATCACAGACTAAGACATTAGGTTGCAATTGGGATAGTATTTCTAGTGCCGCCGCCGCAGATGCAACTGCGGTGACGCTCGCTCCCTCTCCTTCCAAGACAGTAGAAATATAAAAGCGGCTATCGTCATCATCATCTACCACAAGGACTCGTAAGCCAACAAGAAGTTGGTTCGGTTGGCTTGGTTCTCCATCGTCGTTAGGGCATAGAGAATTCTCTCTAGTCATCATTGTCCCTAATTTTTTCCTCGATTATCAATAAAAATTTTACTCTAATAGTTCAGTAACTTAGGGGAAAATCTAGAAATCTCCACTACGCTTTTTTCCCCTAAAATTTTGATGTATATAGGACTTACGCATTGACAGAAATAGTAAAGTATGCAGTGGTTTCGGTAGGGCGGCGGAGCGCAATATTCATTTGGGTAGACCACAATATAACCGTAGGGGCGGGGTTACCCCGCCCTTACCATGTGGACTGAAACGACATAATTCCGTTATACACATGATGCCCAATTTGTATAGTGCGTAAGTCCTAGTATATTAATCAAGGCTTAAGGGACAGACAGCAGAGCTTTTGCGCTCTACCATACAGTAAGTGGTGCTTCATCGGAGTTGCTCCAAGTTTTCATCCTGAATCCGTAAGATCTAAATCTACTTGAGCCGCAATGCGCTTACCTTGGTCCAGTAGATATTCCAGAAAAGTGCGAGCCACAATGGACAGTTGTTTGCTGGCTGGATAGAGGATATACCAATGAAGTTGGAGGGGAAAGCCTTCCACATCCAAAATAGTGAGTGGACCTTTTATCCCTTCAAGTGCTAAAACATAGCGTGATAATACCGACACCCCTAAACCCCCCACAATTGCTTGCTTGATAGCCTCATTACTACCAATTTCGATCTCAACTTTGAGATCAGCCCTGTCGGCAAAGAAACTTTCCACTGCCATCCGGGTTCCAGAGCCAGGTTCACGCATAATAAAAGGCTCTTCGGCAAGGCGCTGTAGGGAGATGTTCTTCTGTTGAGCCAGTGGATGATTGTGTGGAGCGATCACGACTAAGGGATTTTCCAGAAACGGACAAAGGCTGATATCAAGATTGGACGGCGGTTGTCCAAGAATATAGAGGTCGTCAAGATTTTCTGTCAGGCGTTCCAGTAAACGCTGGCGGTTCGTGACTTTAAGGAAGATTTTGATTCCAGGATAACATTGACGAAACGGTCCTAACAAACGCGGGACAAAATATTTGGCGGTTGTCGTCACTGCCAGCCGCAGATTTCCCTGCTTTAGTCCTTTGAGATCTGCCAAAGTCATTTCCATCTGGGACAATCTCTCGGAAATATCCCGGCACACTGTCAAAACTTCCTTGCCAGCATCCGTCAGGTAGAGGCGCTTACCTATCTGATCGAACAACGGCATACCAACTGCTTTTGTCAGTTGCTTCATCTGCTGGGAGATCGTAGGTTGAGTCAGAAAAAGTTCCTCTGCTGCACGTGTAAAGCTACCGGACCGAGCGATCGCCTCAAAGACTTGCAACTGATGAAGAGTTACGCGCTTCACTGTTCATTCTCCTTAAAAGTTCCAAATATAGAATATTTCTATAACTAAGATACAAATTAATGACTTTTCACTATAGGTATTTAATAGTACCATCAGTTCAATGGAAAAAAAACTGAGAATGAGCCACCTGACATCTTGCACCTGCTCCATATCTCGCCAAGGAATAAATTCCCACAGCGAGTAGTTTAAGTTCACTAAACTTTTTAAAGTCCTCTTGAGAGGAGTTGGGCTATAAGCCTGCGATTGAAGGAACACTGCCTAATACCTAGATTTGTGCTATTGGCAAATTCCGGGAGTTGTTCTTAACACTTTAAATCTCTGCTTGAAATCTTAGAGGTAATCCTTTTTAGTTAAGCGTTGCTCTGAGCCGTTTTAGCAGACCTATATTTCGGAAAACAGCCAAATATTATTTTTTCTTTGGTCGATTTTTTCGCCAAGCTTCTTTCTGTATTTTTTTCTTTTTCTTGACTTGATTTTTAGATTTATTAAATGAGCGATTAAACTCTTCGGTCTTAACAGAGATATGGCATCGTCTATATTTGGCTAACCTTACAAAGGACAGGCTTACTTTGTATGATTATCAGAGAGTTAGCCACCCTTAAAAATTAATGCGACGATAGATTTCAGTCAGGGGAATTTCTACGTTTAA
>CAZZXJ010000247.1:0-8547 GCA_964657905.1 uncultured Stigonema sp. | reverse complement strand
GGACAAGGAGGCATCCCCCCTCCCTCCCGTGTCTCCCTTGTCTCCCTTGTCTTCCTCATCTCCTCGCACTCCCCCTACCACAAAATCTACCCACCACAAAGGCGTTTCGCTGGAGAAGTATTGCTCGACTGTTCGCGCCAGATGGGAGAAATCTGCTTGTGAAAATATATCCTGGTAAGTCCGCTGCATGAACTTTACCAGCAGCGCCCGGTCTAAAGTTGTACCACGGCGAATAAAGTACCCTGCTAGCAGTTGTTCAGACACTCATCCAGATTATTTGTGTTAATTCTATTGAGGCAATTGGGGTAATTACGGAGGGGAGTGTTCCTACGTCCTCAATAGGTGCGGGCGCTGCCATATCGGAGGGTAAAAATATCCGGGCACTGACTGCCACAAGGGCAAGTACAAAGACTAGAACCACTAAAAACGGGGCAATGTATTGACGAAATATAGCCATATTTGGATCGCAACAGGGGGAATTTTATGAGTAAATAACTAAAGATTTATGAAGCTTTCTTAATTTATTTTAGCGAGTTTCGCTCTCTTTGAAAGAAAGTTAGCGACCCTCACGCTCCAATTCAGCGATCGCTCGTTCCCAATACCAATTTTCCGGCATACCAGGATAGTCCTGCCTTGCCTGAGCAACTAAGCGCTCAGCGGCGGCAGTGTCGCCTCCTAAAATAGCGATGAGCCTAGTTCTAAGACGGTCATCAGGTACACGCTCATTAGCTTGGACTGTTGTCCCTCGTGGCAATGGCTGCGACTGCTGTCTGCGAAATTCCCAAAATAGAACGTAATAAAGTGTACCAAAAATAAGAATCAGGCTGAATGTTCCGAGAAAAGTCAGTAAGTTTAGGCTCAGAAATCCCAGAACTAACTGGGAGAGAACGTAGCCAAGTAAGACTCCGGTGATCAACAGAATGACTGTTGCCGTAGAAATAATTATTTTCTGCCCCATATATCTTCTTCCTCATCATCGAGTCCTGGTCTGTTAATTGGTACTGCCTGGGGATTCCAAGGGGCAAAAAAAGGTAGGAGCAGCAATCCTGGCAAGGCTGCTATTGCTGTGATCAGAAAGAATAAAGGCCAGCCCGTAGCTTGCGCCCATGCACCAGCTGGAGCCACAAGAATATCTCGACTAAAACCTTGCAAACTTGACAGTAAAGCGTACTGAGTCGCTGAAAATCCTTGGTTACAAAGACTCATTAAAAAAGCGACAAAGGCGGCTGACTCCAAGCCTACACAGAAATTTTCAATATTAATGGCAGTCAGCATCAAAGGGAAATTTTTACCTATTACTGCCAAACCAAAGTAGGATAGGTTGCCGATAGCTTGTAGTATAGCGAAGATCCACAGAGAACGATTAACACCTATTTTGGTCATCGTCGCTCCCCCTGCTAATGCGCCAACAATAACGGCGAAAGTCCCCAATCCAGTGGGAATTGCTATATCACTTTGGGTAAAATGCAAGCCCTTATCTAACAGAAATGGTGTGGAAACATTTTTCAGCAAGGAATCCCCCAACTTGTAAACAACGATAAACACCAAAATCAAAACTGCTTGGAGTGACCCATGACGCTGGAAAAATTCAACTAAAGGTAATTTGACAGCATCCCATAAGGTTTGAGGAGGCCGATAGCGTAGTATTGGTTCTGGTGCCCAGATAGAACTTACCACACCAACGAACATCAATAGCGACATTAATAAGTAAACTGTTTGCCAAGGCATTCTGTCTGCAAGAAACAGGGTTAAAGAAGTCGTTACGATAATGGCAATGCGATAGCCCAAAATGTAAAAAGATGCCCCTGCACCTCTTTCTTTTTCTTCTACGACATCGGTGCGATAGGCATCAACCAAAATGTCTTGACTGGCGCTGAAAAAAGCAACGGTTACGGCAGCGATTACCAAAGGTTGCAGTCCTTGAGATGGCTGTTGTAACGCCATCGCGGCAATTCCCAACAACAGTGCTACTTGTGTGATCACTAGCCAACCACGACGACGACCCAAAAACGGCGGCACAAATCGATCTAGTAAAGGCGACCAGAGAAATTTGAAGGAGTAAGGCAACTTGACCAGACTAAAAGCCCCAATAGCAGTCAGGCTAAGGTTTTCTTTAGTTAACCAAGCTTGCAATGTCTGACCTGTCAAATATAACGGCAAACCCGATGAAAAACCCAGAAATAACAAAGCCGCCATCTTGCTGCTGCTAAAAACCTCTAGCAGCGATCGCTTTCCTTTCATAGTTTCAAATTTCCTCTAGCAAGCAAATTATCAGTTATGGCGGTTATAATTCAGACAGGAAATAATCTACTTACAGCAGTTTTCACATAAATTAACCACACCGTTTGTAAAGGCGCAAGGCCGCCTCGCCCCTAGGACTGTGGTCTAATGGTGAAAATTGCTGTAATACCTTGAAACATTACGGGCGGCAGTGCTTCTATATCAACCCCTATTAGAGATTGAAAGAAAATAAAATTAGGGACTGGAATATTTTGCCACACTGGCTGTGCTATTTTATGCCAAGACGCCAAGAAGTTACGAGAATAATTGCACTCTTAATCTGTCTTATCTTGGCTCAGGAGCGGTAGCCTGCGGCAAGCCGCTAAGCGTCTACGTCAATCTGATAAACTTGATGGTTTCTGATTTCTACCCCATGCTGATCGAGGCATTTTACCCATCCTTCACGTGTGCCAATATCACTTTTGTGATTGAGCAGTCCTAATTCCTGTTCTTGCTGGGTGAGTTTAGCAAATTCTTCGTAGAGAGAATAGTTAGGAGCCACAAATGTTTCTTTGCGATGCAAAATTGGCGGATTTGCTCTAGTTTCGTAATCTCGATGAGTGATCTTCAAAGATTTTAAGTCAATACTGATACTTGTCTTTAATGCAGGATGGGGATCAGTATCAAAATCAGGGTAGAATAGGTAGGATACTCGTGGTTCGTCAGTGGAAAATTTGATCAGCGTTGCGCCATCAACACGCCCAATGGTACGGCTAGCACAACCCTCGTAAATTCGCAACAAGGGATCGAGTTCGCAGAGTGCGCAAACATGGACGTAAAGGGCGCTGCGGGTATGTTTACCGAGCTTGCTTTTTTGACAAGCACTCTCAACAACCCCAGGCTGACCCAAGCTGAAAAGCTTTGCGTCAGCTACTTGGCAAGCTTCCTCGTAGCTACCGAAAAAGGCTTTGATGTCGTGGCGCATTTCTGGTGCTAGCTTTTGCCATGCGGGTCGGCGCTCAAAGTGGGTGAGAGCCAGGTAAACTTGGATGTCAAGAGAGCGACGGTAGGCGATCGCATCCCATTCTGCTTCATCAGTTGCTTGGCATACCACAGCAAAAGCGCGGCGGAAGTTACCAAATTCGCTGAGTAGTTCCTGTTCATTCTCCCATTCACCCTTAACCGGAAGTCTCCCACGTTTAGTAAAAAAAGCCATCAGTGGTTCCAGCTTCTCTTTATAGTCTTCAAACCGCTTGCTGGCAATGCGTACTCTCGGTGTAGAAGTGTTGGAGAAAAAGCGTTTAGCTTTGTAACCCTCTTTTTCAGCTTCATCCCGAAACACAAAATAGATGCCCAACGCCACTGGTACCGCATCTACATTCAGTACTTTGTCAATATAAGTTTTGAGTTCTTCTTGTTCGTAATATTTCTGAAAGGTATTACGGCGAGTGACAATGCCATCGCCGTAAGCTATTTGAGTCTTGCTGGGAGCGTTAATTAGCACTTGGGTAGCGACAATTAAGACTCTGCAAGTAAGTTCCCAAGCTTGCAGCAGACTCTTTTGGCGTTCCTCTGGGTCTTCAATCACGTTAAGAACGAAGCCTAAGTTGACAACATCAGCGGTGAGAGTTGGAGTGTCGGGATAGTAGTAAGGGTCCCAGCCTGCACTGGTGTAGCCTAAGTTTGCTACTCGTTGCACATCACCACCATGTCCGCAACCGTAGTCAAAAAATGTGGTATCTTGATTTAAAATTGCCCAATCTACTGCCAATCGCACTGGTCGAGATAAGTCAGTACGAAAAATTGCCGCTCTGTGACGCTCGATTTCTAGGTAGCTCTCTGACATAAGAGCATTTTGGATTTTAGATTTTGGATTTTACAGAAGTAGGGTGCGTTAGCGCTACTCGTAACGCACCATAAATATATATCCTTTCAATTTTTTGTAGCTAATTCAATTAAATCTTCAATTTTCTTGATATTTGGATCGCCTGCTAAGTAACCAATACCACGATGTAGGTGGAGGCGAAATTGTGTCGCTAGGGTTTCGTTGTCAGTACTGAAGCCGTCGTTGTAGCAGCGTTGCTTGAGGGCGAGTAGGAGAATATCGGAGATTTCGCCGCCAAATACGCGCCAGGTCATTTCGACGTTGCTGTCAGTGGGTATTGGTACTGGGGAAGGGGGGGTGGGTTCAGCTAGAGAACGACAAAACGCCCAACGGCATAAGATATTCCATTGGTCAATTTTGGTGTTGCGTCTGAGTTTAAGAAGTTGGTCTTTGGCTGTTTGAGATAGGCGAATGCGTTCGATTGGTGGTTCCATAGTTAGGGAGTAGGGAATTAAGAATTAAAAATAGAAATTATTCATTTTTAATTTTTAATTTTGCATTTTTAATTATTCCCCACTTCTTACCAAAAGTAGCCTGGTTCTATGGTTGTCTGGCGGGTGGATGAATCGTATTTCAGGAGGTATTCGCGGGCGATCGCATCGTTTGACCGCAGTGTTTGCACTTCCTTTTGTCCGATTTCGGTGTCGGTGGAAAGCAGAATAACTTGATGACTGGCGGATGGAAAGTAACGTTCAACCAAGTTATTGCGGTGGGATGAGTCTAAGCGTCCTAAGGGGGTATCAATTGCCACTGGTAGGCGGCGTCCGGAAACACGGGCTAATCCCCAAAGGAAGGCGATCGCTAATAGTTGTTTTTCGCCTGCGCTAAGGCGATGTTTCGGAACGGGTTTACCTTGTAAGTCATACAAGGAGAGGCTGAAGGTGTGGGTGTTTATGGCGACGCGATGTACTAAATCAGATTTGTGCAGGAGATAGCGGAAGCACTCGGTTACTTCTACTTCTAATTTATTCAGTTTTCTCAGGGTCAAGCGTTCTCGGAAAAGCTTGAGTGTTTCTTGGACTTTGGCAGATGCCGCGATAATATGTTCGTTATTTTTGAGGTCAAGATTTTGCTTAGTATATTCTTGTAAGTTCTTTTTTAACTTTTGAATTGCTGTCTCTAATTCGACTGAACGACGGCGTGCTGTAAGGGATGCTGCTTTCACTTCGGCAACTTGAGTTTGTGCTTGTTGCAGTGCATCTACTAGCTTTTGATATGCTTCAGGAGATGCAGCAGTTTGCAATTGTCTTGCCAAGGTGATTATTTCTTCTTCCTTATTTTTGAGAACTGCTAGTTGCTGTTGTGCAGATATTTTTGCAGTTACTAAGTAATTAGTATGAATATTAGTTAGTTGATTGATAGTTTCTGGGTCAGCTAATAGCCACGATTCTTCATTATTTTCTGAGTGAAGCGCTTGATTTTCTTCATGAATCAATGATTTTATTTTTTCTAATTGTGTCTCTGATATATCTAATTCAGCAATTTTATTAATGAGGCGTTGATCTCGATCCTGCAATATATTATGTGCTATTTGTGCTTGGTGACGGTGAATTTCTTTTTCTCCTGTACTTTGGGCCTGAGTGAGTAGAGGTTGAATCAACGCCAGGGGTAAAATATCAGCCGCTAATTCACCCATGCAGGATCGCGCTGACTCCGCGCCCTCTGTTATTTGCTCCTGCTGTTTTTCTAGCTGAGTGCGATCGCCTGCAATTTTACCACCTTCGGAAATGAATTTATCAAAGGCGAGTTGCTGGTTTTTTTCTGCTTGTTCTAACTTCTGTTGTAGTGATGCAATTAATTGCGTCTCTCTATTATATTCTTCTTTTTGCTGTTTCAGGTTTTGTTCAATTTCTTCCAGGTTTTCTAAGTCTTGTATATCGGCAAGTTCCTTGCGTTTACGGTTGACTAAAATTTCTAGATCAACTGCTAAACGTTCTGCCAACTCTAGCCCTAAAAGTCCGCGAATGGCATCTACTACAATCGGTGGCGGTATTTCCTGTTCAGCGAGTTCTTTAACCTGTTCGCCATCAAAGAGAAACAAGTTAGAAATTCCTAATGGCAGTAGATTTTCAATATACTCGTCCCAGATATTAACTAAAGCGGTGTCAAGCCATTCATCATTTTCACGAATGTCCAAAATGCCCAAGTGGTCTTTACCATCTTTAGGATTTTTTTCCCAGGTCCGCACGATGCGGTATTTTATTGGCTTGTCATTTTCTATATGTTCAAAAGCTAATTCTATACGAGTTTTCTCTACTGGCGAAGTGTGGCTGTTAACGCATTGTGTGAGAAAATCGCTATAACTGAGATTACCACGGGTGGAACATTGAGCGCGATGCCCGTAAAGCGCGAGGCGAATAGCATCCATGAGGGTAGTTTTTCCCCCTCCATTCATCCCACCTAATAGGATGATCGGGTGATTATCGTTAGTTTTTGGGTCAAGATCGATGACTTGACGACCACAGTAAGGACCAAAATTTTGTAATACGAGTTCAAGGAATATCACAGTGGTATCTCATATTTATGTCTCACGCAAAGGCGCAAAGGCAAGGCAGTGCGTTGGTGAGGCAGCGCTGTAGGAGGGTTTCCCTCCGTAGGCGACTGCCGTGCATGGTTCCCCGGCTTGAAGCAACTGCCGCGCAAAGGTAGCATTTAAGTTATTTTTGGAATTTAATGTTTGCCCAAGTGGACTGTTTGGCAACGGATGAGTTATCTGTCGGTTCCACAGTCAATTCATCCATTGCTACATCTCCCAAAGTTAACTGCTTGACTTTTTCAACGTCGCCTTGATCAACTGCTGTTTTCAAGTCCCTTTTCAAGTGAGCATTCTTAATGGCTTCTGCTGGGGAACGGGAACTTGTCTCAAAACATTTTTTTAGTGCATCGTATATTCCCACGCGACGGGTCATTTTATGATATTGGCGTTCTGTATCCAGGAGTTTTGCCATGAGTTCCAAGTGCATTGCATCTTCCTCACAGATTTCCTCTAGGACAGCCCATTCATCGCTACCTAGCAAACTATAGCCAGCACCAGGACGCGGGTCTATAAAAGGTTCGCCTGTGACTTCTTTATAAATGCGGGGTAAACTATCATCAAATTCGTGTTTTTCTTCTAGCCAGATGCGCCGAATTTCGCTCATTTCTTCTAAGGTAATTAGGGTTATGTCACGCATATTTTCTGGTGCTGTGCTACGAGTTTGTGTTTGCGCTTCTAATACTCGTCTTAACCAATGTTCTCGCCAATATTTGGTATATGGACCATGAATTGGTTCAACAGAAATCTCACCTTCTACATTGCGTTCAAAAAGTTGAACTTCACCCCAGATACGTCGGAAGTCTCTCTTGTCACGGTCGTCTTTAATATCTAATTCATTACGTATATCTAATAGAGGCTGCATCCATTCTTTTTCCTCATCATTCTGGATCATTGCCTCCATTGATTTGTCCTTACTAACGATTGTGCAAACCCAGCACCCAAACCGAGAATCACCACAGCTTGGGGTAGAAGTATCAATCACTAAGGGACATTCGTTATCTGATGTCGCACCCCGATACATGGTGAATAAATCTTTGTTGCTATAACCCCAAGGATTTTGCCACTGCATTAAATAAAGCCAAACTTCATCAGTCCGCCAGTCTTCGATGGGGAGGTAAATCTGAGAGTTAGGTCTGTTGGGGTTAGTATTGACGCGATCGCGTATCCGCCACTCTCGATGTTTAGCCATTGTAGCGCTACGTTTCGCGCTTTCAGCCTTGCGAGTTCCTAAGACAAGAATCACTTCACCATTTGCTTGAATTACCTCACGAATGAAGCGGTCAGCAGGCTTAATTTTTAATCTTTCAGTACACCACCGCAGACGATTGCGAGGCGATGGGTAGCCTTTACCAATTAAGCACACCCAAAATGTGTCTTTGACTGCGGGGTAAAAGAGATGGGGTTCTATAGGCAATCCTTGCTCTTTGGCAGCCACTTTCATCTGTTCCAGAGATTTACGTACCCAAGCAGAGACTATTGGGTTTTCCACCAGGGTGTCTGTTGTCATGACATGGATTGGCTTAGTCCGCTTGGAGGGTGGAAGTGCTGCGATCGCATTCCAGATTAATTGTAGTATACATGTACTATCTTTGCCACCCGAATACCCGATGCACCAAGGTATGGCGTCTAAGCCATACAGTTGTTGAATTTCAGTGGAGAGAACCTGGATATCATCGACTAACTCTGGTACAGTCCGCTGACCTTGACTTTTGTTTTCTGGCTGTTGTGCTATCGTCATTGCGTTATCTACTTATGTAGGGTGGGCAATGCCCACCACTTGTAAGAACTTAGGGCATTATCCACCCTACGAAATCAATACTTAGTTTGTATATAGGACTAGTATTTGATTTTTGAAATACACGTAGTGGGCACTGCCCACCACATCTGGGCTTTGGTGGGCAGTGCC
>CAZZXJ010000246.1:0-8643 GCA_964657905.1 uncultured Stigonema sp. | reverse complement strand
GCGTTAGAAAAGCACTGATAAAATGGAGTCACAGAAGAGCGAACCCAGCAAATATTATAAACATTGGCTATTACAGCGGCAAATATATCCCGCTCAAAATCAGAAATTAACATATCTGCACCGTGACATACCTTTAACAGAGGTGTTGCACCATCTATTATCTCATCGTTGTTTTTCACAGATTTTGTTTTGTCTGGTGACTTAGCCTTCAATAAAGGCAATTGATTCCATCGTTTTGCCTTACCTCGTATCTCTTCAGGGCCAACCCTTGAGTGACCGCTATTAACAGCTTCCAGCCCAGCTTTTAAAACATATGAATGTACCGCTTCATTTACCACCATGTGTATTTCATGCCCTCTAGTTTTCAGGGCTTTTCCAAGTTCTATATAAGGCAAGTTATCTCCTAATGTACCGTGAGTTGTGAGGACTATAGTACTCATGTATAGGTAGTTATGAAAGAGATTGGGTTTAAATGAATTATAGAGTAATACGGTTCAGTTAAGGCAGAAAGTGTTGGTGATGATATGAAAATGGGGAGCTTCGACTTGTATTCCAGTACCTCTGTGTTTTGGTTTTTTTGAACACTTTCGTACAGGTTTTTTGACAACTCTGGGATTACAGCGATGTTCACGGTAGGGTAACAACGTATCCAGAATCTCCACAGTCAACCAATCGAAAAAAGGGGAGCCAGTGCGCTGGGTGGGCGGCTGTGCCGACTTGAAGCAACTGGCGTGGAATTCTTCGCTTTTTAGGCGTTGAAACTTAGGAATAGCACGACGGATAACTCGTAATGTACCAGTAAAACTCAAGCGTAAGGGCGGAACTTTAGCACTGGTTGCAGCTTGAAACATTAACACTCTTACTGCCCAGTGACCCAACAACCAACCATACACCTCTTGCACCACCTCTCGTGGTTTTTGGGAACGAACATGAGTTTTTCGTCCCAAAAGATGTATTTTCAATTCATCAATCGTATTTTCAACTTCCCATCGCTGATGGTATTCTCATGCCAATTACTCCGCAGGAAATTTCTTAACATCTAGTAAGCTTGTAATCAAAACGAGAAATCATTCGCTTAATGGTAAAACGCCTTGCCGCAACCTAACGGGACTTAAACATTTTTTCGGCAGAAATAAGCCCCAAACCCATACAGGACAAGGAAAATACACCAAAAGCTCAAAAATGCCTGAAACCCAGATATATCAAGAAACTAGGCAAAACGATGTCAAAGACCCTCTATATATACATTTGAGGTTATTTTCTGGCTACTTTTTGTCTAAGTCCCATTAATAAAGATGTCACATGGATTCTATAGAAGAATATCACAAAATCCTTAGATCTAAGACTAAGGCTGAAAGCTATCGACGGGAAAAGTCAGATCAAACAATCCAGCTGCTATTATGTTTAATTCTTCCTCTGATAGTTCACCATCTAGCAATTCTTCTGACAGATCACCATCTAGAAATTCTTCGTTGGTTGGTTCTTGTAAAGGATTCATCTTTATTTTTCCTTATTGTGTACCCTCATATATTAAACGTTCTGGAAAATTTCTTGGCGATCGCAAACACGGAAGAATAAACATGAAAGCCCAACAGGTGGCAAGATAATGGTTCCAGGCGTGGCAATATTATCGGCATAACGACACGTTAAATGTTAAGTAATATTTCGCCAACAGTGTCTTACTCGCGCCCCGTATATTGCTGTTTACGCTGCTTAATTGGATAAAGTCGAGCTAATCATCAACTCTATCGAGAGAAGGAGTGCCTTTTTTTTATTCATGCAACAAAGCGGTTTTTTCTACTTTTTGATAGGTGTCAGAAAACCTCTTGTCGAGTTCCAACCCACGAGATGCGCAACATCCTAAGCTGTTCATGTATAAGATTCATTGAAGAACTTTCTGTTCTAAAAGATACTGAAGCGCCTCAATGACTCGGTAGGCAGAAAGCTGGCGCGAGGTTTGGGCGAGAAATTCAGAAACCACGTCGCTCGCTTTTTTGGCGGGAGTACACAACTGACAAAGCAATCGCAAGTCCTTGGCTGGTAAATACATATTTAATCTTAAGATTCTAGCGATTTGAGACGATTCTCGAAAAAGGAGGGTTTTTGAGGGTGAAAGTGTAATCTGACCTCTTCTTGGTTGCCAGAAAGGGGAGTTGGGCCAACGAGTTTCTTGGGCATAGTATTTGCACCGATCTTGCAAATAAACTTCAAACTGATGTAGAGTTTGAGATTCATATATGGCAAGAGCGTCCCGATGACCGTCAAAATAACGGGCGATCGCAAAGGCAGCCTTAATTCCTGACTGTAAAGCCTTGTAAATACCAGCAGAAGAAAGCGGGTCTAGAGTACAAGCCGCATCGCCAACAGCCAGCCAGCCATGACCTGTCATCTGGTCTAGATACTGGGAAAACGCGGGCTGAATCAAAAGCCTGGATTGATAAGAGGCGTGACAGGTCAACTCCTGAATATACTGGGTTTTATTGAGATAAGCCGTCCAGGTTTCTATGCGGAGGAGTCCATATTTTCGCAGTAGGTCGCTATCGCTCATCAAGGTGACAAGCGTACGCTCGTTGGGCACACGGGCGGCATACCACCAGCCAAATTCCGTTGCTTCTACCAAAGTGTGGTAGTCTTGGGGAGCCTCCTTTTCCCAGGTAAACACTGAGGCAACACCGAGCAGACGATCCATCCGGACTTTGTTTGCCCCAAGCCTAGTGGCAAATAGACTGCGATGTCCGGTTGCATCGACTACGAATGAAGTTGTCACCTGGAATTGGGAACCGTTTTTGCTTTGTAGTGTCAGTCTCCATTTGCCATCAGCAAATTGGTTACATCCCACCATTGTTGTCTCCCCCATTAAAATTGTACCACATTCCTCTGCTGCATTAGCCAGCGCTTTATTGAAGCGTGCCCGATTCAGATGCCAACCGTTCCCCCCTGGATAGAAAAAGAAATCTTGAAATCCCAATTGGGTTCCACCCCATGCAGAACAATTTCCCAACGAGGGGAGGTGACCATCTCGTTCAAAGTAATCAAGCACTCCTAATTGCCCTAAAACAGTTCGGATATTGGGAGGAACTGTTTCACCAATGCGAAAGTCATCCAGGCGGGATTTTTCTACGAGTGCAACACGCTTTTCCCCTTGCTTTTGCAGAGCGATCGCAACTGCCACTCCTGCGGGACCGCCACCGATGATAGCAATATCAATTTCCGGTGGGAGGTTGTTCTTCATGATGCAAAGTTCTTTTGAATTCGACCAAATCTCAACTTTCCCGACTGCGGTATTCCTGTGGGTTTCCGACAGGTGGTTTTGGTCGATCAGGCAAGGTTCTTTCTACTTCAGCGAAATAGGAACCTTCCCAATTGATTGCTTGTAGGGCTTCCTTGTATGCTTCTACTGTTGAGATATCAAAGACGAATCCGAGCTTATGCCACTTCTGAACCATCTCTAAATTATCGGCAAAGAGAATGTAATCGGGGGCTTGCTGATCGTAGTCGGTTCCCACCCAAGGAACTTGTTCGTTTTTGATCTTTTCGGAAGGAGGTTCTCCTAGTAGGGGTTTTTTGGGTTTGGGTTCGGGAGGCGCCAAATACACAAACTCCGGTCGTTGGGCAGGCCACCACCAGACAAAACGGCCATCAAGGGGTTGGGAGGAACATTGATTGAAATCTGCCTGCCAAGGCAATGCCATGAACTTGCTGATATCCCCAGGCTCTAGCCCGTCTTCCAAGTTCATGTCTAAATGAAGCCGATCCTGCATTAAATCCATTTTTTTATGTTTGATGCGGAAGGGTTCCAAGTATATCTTGGGGTTGCGTGAAATCCAAGTCATTTCAATACCAGGAGAAAAAGCTCCCCCTACACAGTTTTCCAAAGTGGCACGGGTTAGTTGTTTGCCAGGATCTTCGTTAGGATCAGTTCCGTTGTTTGTAAACTTCCCCTTTGCCCACTGTTCAAGTAAAAAATATTGGGTCTGGGTCAAGGTCAGAAATTTGGCTGATTTCTGGCTTGCACCAGTCGCATCATCCCCTGCTAGATATGGCATCATAGGATAGCCTGTTGTGGGAGATTTCAACGTATTGTTCATATTCGGCGGTCGGACTTGGCTAAAGAAGTATTGCCGCATACTGTTGTAGCGCTTATCGGGATTTCCCAACAAATGGTAGTCAAAGGTGTGAGGTTTGGGCGGCATGGCCGCCACCCAAGGAAATAGGGAAGCACGCTTTAGGATAGGTTGGATTTCCATCTGGAAATCTGGCTGATAATCCTGATTCCAAAAACCATTCTTATAAATATAATTATCCCCATCCTGACGGTATCCCATCTGCCGAACTGCAACATCGAACATGGTGTCGTAAAGCGTAACCAGATTGAGAAGCTGCGGGGCATAGGCAGGGGGGGTCACCACGACCCAAGCCGGGACAACCTCGATATTTTCATCATCCAACTTCACTGTTGCTGTAACTGGTCCATCGGAAGTGTCGTCAAACCAATTATCATTATTCGCATAGGCAGGGATAACAGGTTTCATGTCTGTTGAACCAGAATGACCGAGTCCTCCCACTACAATCAGGCGTCCTTCAGAATCTGTATGGATCTCTCCTAGAGAGTTAATTTCGTTGAGATCAGGTTTTAAACCCTGCGGAGGGAAGGTCATACGATATTGAGTTTGAGGATTTCGGGAGAAATCGGCAGATTGGTTTGGTCCTACTAAAGTCCTGCCACCCGGATCGATAATAAGTTTGTACCTGTCGTCAGGATAACTGCTGTTGCGTAAAGGATGGTTGGAAGCATACCCCTGTTCGCCGTTTTTGGTCTGGAACTCATACCAGCTAGCTTTTTTATTTGCCAAGCGAACAGTCCATATAATTTGGGTTACCTTACGCTGCCCAATCTGCTGCCCAATCACAACTTCTTGCGGTTTGCCACCTGACTCGGGGTAGCGATAAACACGAAACCGCGCTCCTTGCCGACGTAGATTTTTATCGCTATCTCGGAAGTCACTGGGTTGAAATTCGCCGCCATTTTGCAGAATAGGAAGTCCACCTGCCTCTTCTGGGGCTAGATAATACTCTTGACTATTACCAACACGGGCAATGCCTATGGAAGGAAAAATTTTATAAGTATCTGCCATCTCTATCTCCTCATCTTAAGACTTTTGTCAACTATTCGCAAATTCCTGTTTCACTATTTGGCTTTTCCAAGGACGTCCTTAAGAGTTTTATAAATGCATTCTCAGGGAGCTTCCCTGAGTTTTTTGGTTGATGTCTTGAAGGGTGTCATAAACTGTGCTTACGGTAGCTAAGATGTTAGCTAAGAAAGTTCGGAAGTCAGCATCTCCACTCCCTTGAGCCTCTTCCTCTAAATCTTTTTTTAATTTGTCTAATTTGGGGATAATATCACTCAATTTAGTCTCACTGTACTGAAAACAGGGACCCGCATTTGGACCAAGAGTTGAATCGCCCGCCGACAACACGGGAATTTGCATCAACTGAGTAGCTAATCTGGTAAAGATGCTCTGCATTATGGGCACAATCACTGCAAAGTATGGGTCAGGATCTGAGTCAGGAGCTGATGGTTTAGGACTAGGACCAAAGGTTTCTTGCAATGCTCTGACCAAGAGACCATAACAGTCGTTGAAGACTTCAGCCAGCCTTTGAGCCCACTGGTTTTTAAACTTTTCTACCGAGGGATTTGGCAGCATGGGATAAGTTTCTCCAATAGGAATAGTCCCGTCTGCTAAGTCCTTGAATTTAAAGAAATGGGACATATCGAGGGGAGTTCCTAGTATTGGACCGTAGGTTTCATCGCTACGAAGACCATAGTAGTTATAAGTTCCCCAGCGTTGATCGGGTTGATACTCTCGGTTCGGGGGTACTGCACCCTCTCCCTGCTGCATGATTTGATTAATCGCCTCTATCGCCGTGTCCAAACTCTTGACAAGGATGGCTTTTCCACCGCCGCTGCCAAAATATAAGTTGGTTCGCTGCAATTCAGTTTTGTAGGGAAAGTCCTGTGGAAGCTTTTCAAACTCCTTTTTAA
Source organism: uncultured Stigonema sp. (assembly GCA_964657905.1). Lineage (GTDB taxonomy): Bacteria > Cyanobacteriota > Cyanobacteriia > Cyanobacteriales > Nostocaceae > Stigonema. The sequence continues at coordinate 2,600 of CAZZXJ010000246.1, read as the reverse complement.
TGGCTTCATAGAATTGCCCGATCGTTTGAGAGTTATTGTCCTCTCCTCTTGTGTCCAACGGTGCGGGCTTTTCGATAGTCATGAAGGTTTCTTCCATCAATCCTGTGGATGCTGCCATGAGTTGGACATAAACACCACCTGCCACTTGACAAGGCATATGATGGGGGTAGTTTAAAATCTTGCCTACCAACTTGGGAGTACCCCCAATGGAATTCATCAGGTTACAGGCAAGGTTAAGATGTAGCATTTCTTCCAACACCACACTTCTGATCGTCTGATAAGCCTGAGAAGTTTTATCTTTAATAGAATACAAAGCTGTGAGGTAGGGAGGAATGGTAAAAAACTCTATGATTAATGCATTCTGAAGCATATCCTCTAGCCTCACCTCAGGTGGCATATTTGGATCATATTCTACCTTCTCAATTCGCGGCTGGCGTTGAGAAAAAATCACTTGCCGTTTAGAAATAGTCATTGTATTGCTCCTTTGCGTTGCAAACACTCAAGCTACTCGTTATTTGGCAGGATAACTTGCCAAAATAAACTAGACTCTTTTTTCCTATTCCCTGTTCCCCGTTCCCTATTTCAACGATAAATTTCACGACTCATTTAGGATTTTTATATCTGCTAATATCATCCAAAACTTTTATTAAAAATCCTACGCTGTATACAGATTACAGTACTAAGTTTTGGACTTTGGACAAAAAGAAATGTTCGCGTAATTTATTCGCGAACAAAGAATATAGGCATGACAAATTACCCCAGTGATTTTTCCAACTGAATCAAACTGAGTTAAACTGCTAAAGCCTAAGAAAATTTATGCAGCTTTTTGTTTATTAGGTGTTGATTTTGACTGCTTCTTGACAACAGGATGCGAAGGAGCGTTGTGTTTGAGCTTGACCTTGAACTCGACCGATGGAATTTCCTCGGGTTTTGGGAGAACGAGCGGGCGTACCAATCTCTGAAATAATTCTTTGAAAATCGCGTTGCACTACACTTGGAGTCGCAATTTTATCATTGTTTTGTTCTAAATAACGCTCCCACGGTCTGGGTAAGTGTGTTGCTAAATCCCTTGCAGCCCACAATTGTACGTAAGCTAATAATACAAATTGTATCCAATTTTCTTCGTGTTTGATATCTGGAGTTTGAAACTCCGTCATCAACAAACGCTGTTTGCCAAATCTTAGCATATGTTCAATATCAAACCGTTGTCTGTAGCTTTGGTACGCAACCGTAGGTGAGATTTTTTCACGTTGGTCACCCATGACAATTAACCACATCGGTTTCCAGAGAGATTGGTTGGTATCGTCAGTTACATTAATCCTGACAAGGGTAAAGGGATGACGGTACATTTTTTGGAGCTTGGTTCCTCTCATCAACATTTGATGCCAAGCTTGTATGGTTACGTTTAAAAGACGACCCTTAGAGGTTTTCTGCACTATGAGTGTTATTTCGTCCGGAGAGTGCCAAGTTTCGGTGTCACCTAAATCAAATCGCTTACCGTATTTTTTGGGACAGCCACGTTTTTTATTTGACTCTTCAAGGGATGGAGATTGGTAGAAAATTCGATTGCTACGGCATCTGGCTACCACTACCAAATTTTTGTGTTTGGACTGTTCAAAGAGAAATGAGCGTTGGCTATAAGCTGTATCTGCCACTAATACGCACAGTTTTTCATGCCAAGGGAGTGATGAATCGCACATGACTGATTGAATTTGCTCACTTGCCACATCAACAGCACTTTTATCAAGTGATACCCTTTCTCCAGACAATGGAATTGCCCAAGCTGCGTTCCGCTCGGTCTCTTTCTCCGGTAAGATTGAGAGTAACGAGTAAGAATGACCAATATTGATCGGCTTATTACCTTTTATCGTATTCGGTTGATAAATATACCCACGTTCAACTAATGTCCTCGCGTAAGGACGCGGATGCGGTGTTGTATCAGTTGCAAACAAGTAAAAATGGCGTTGTTGTGGTTGCTCAATTAACTCAGACACTACCCTAATTAAGTTATTTGGTTTTTCTTCTTCTTCTTCTTCTGCTTCTTCAACTTTATTGTCTGTATCTTGACAAGTTGTATTAAATGCTTCTTTGATGGCTTTATAAATAGAGTTATAACTTCTAGAAAACAAAGGACTTAAAGATAACTCAGCAATTGAATTGGCTACCGTATTACCCGCGAGCGCATCCAACAAATCCATACAGGCATCGCTACTACGGTAAAAAGAGTTGTAAAGTTTTTGTCTAAAATCCTGAAATTGGGCTATTAATGGATTGTAATTATTTTTCTGCATAGCCATTGGTATTTCCCCAAATAAACTTTGTAATTGATATTACTATGTGTTGGGGAAAGGAGTGGCTATCTTTTTTTCGCCTGTGCTTGCATAAGAGCGAAATTAATACGCGAACTTGCAATTTTCGGCTCTAATTAAATAAGTAATATCACTACAAATATTGTTTTATATATTACTCTGTCTGCATAAATTCCTGACGGCGAGAGTCAGCAAATTTGATAGAAGATATGGAAAGCTATAAACAAGATTAATCATTCGCGTTGTTCACGCAAATTTTACGCAAACAACTCTTTTTTGTCCAAAGTCCAA
>CAZZXJ010000245.1:0-8648 GCA_964657905.1 uncultured Stigonema sp. | reverse complement strand
CGCGAAATTTCGCGTCTCTACAAGGATTTCAGGTAATGCATAATTAATTTTCGGAGATGTCTATTGAAGAAACACGAATTTACAAAGACTTGGAGCGTCAAACCAAATTAAAAGCAGCTTCACGCATGACTGGGCATGAGCTACAGCATTGAAAAAGCGGCTCTCGTCTGTTGATTTATCGGTTGAATCCGTCACACTCATTAGCCTCAAATCAAGCTGGTAGCTAGAAGGGGACCGGCTTGAACGCTCTTCGATGCTTTAATGCATTCTAGCCTATGGTTTGTATGAAACCAAATTTCTACAGTTAGTCGAGTAACCAAATCAATTACGCAGAAAACTCATTAATCTTCCCCGTAAAAAGCAGCAATCACCTCTTCTGAAGTGTCATCAAAATCATCAGATATCTTAACCTGCCCTTGCCAAAAACCCGCAAACCTTGGTTCTAAGACATCTTCACTACTCATCACTATCGAGCCATGATTTAAACCCGCTTTTTCAACTGTAGCATCTGCTTGAGGCAGAGGTAAAACTTTTGCCCAAGGAACCCCCTGACGAGTTAGCGTAATTTCAAAATTTCATGGTCGATGCTAGGAAAATATTTTTGCAGATCGCATTGAAGCACATAGCGGCTAGAACGCGCAAATGTGATAAATCGCTGCAAGGCGCGATGAGTACCAAAATAGAGGCGATTGGCATATGAATAAGCAATAAATGTGGGTTCTATAAAGGGAACAATCACATTACATAAGGCGTGATGCACGACTCTGTCCCGATAAGGTGCAGCAGAAATCATCCGGCTTTTCGGTTCTTTTATGTAAAAGGTTCGATATTTACCAGGTTGATAAGTTTTTTCGCTGATATTTTTTTGTATTGTTGCTAGTTCACCTTCTAGGTTGTAATTAAAATCTAAGAAATTTTCTCTAAATCGCTTTCCTTTTTCTGCTTTTTTTGCTGCTGCTAATAAATTTCTAAAATCGACAATTTGAGGATAAAGATTGCCGTAGCGTTTCATGATATTGAGGAATTACAGCAATTAGGGTAATTAGACCACATTGTAGGGGCACAACAATGTTGTGCCCCTACCTTAGCCTGTGGTTCAAATAGATGAAATTGGCTGTAAGTAGGTAAGCTGATATCTTGCACCATTCGATAGTTCGTGTAGGGTGGGCATTGCCCACCCTACAAAAATAGCGTTGTTAAGATGTGAGTCAGCGTAAATAAATTATCTTGGTTCGTAGTTGCGCTTCAGGGCGCTAAAGCGCAACTACAAGCCTTTTCCTTCCTTTTACAAAACTTTACATAGTTGGGATTAATCGCGCCAACTTACTTATTACTGAGATTGTTGGCGATTGCTCTGTTGTTTAATCCAACCACCCAACTCCATACCAATTTCATTGATTAATTTTCCCGCATATTCGTAACGATGTACGGGAATTAGCTGAAAATCTAGTAGGAGGCGAGTTTGATAGCGTAAAATATCTAACTGGCTATTGAGTGGTTCTAATTTTGCCAATTTTTCTTTGGCATATCGGGCATACACTAAACCGTCGAAGATATTATACAATCCATTGATCATCCTGTCGCCTAAAGTGAACTTATGAGACTTTGGCAGTCTATTAATAATCGGGACATACCATTTAATAAAGTCGTAGGTTTTTTGTATAATTGATAACTCCATCTATTTTTGCTTTGGTAGGGTGGGTAATATCATGTCCGATTGAATACTCATAGTTAAGACTGACACCAATACGGTTCTGTTAAGAGTTATGGGTGAGGATTTTAGACGTGTAGAAACGCGAAATCTCGCCTCTCTACAGGAATTATCGGTCTGTAGATTATCTGATCAGAACCGTATTGAGACTGACACTGAGACGCGGTGAATCCATTCCTACAGGAGAGTTTCCCGCGCCCAGGGAACTGGTGTTAGCGAAGCGTTAGCGACGAAGGAGCGTCACCCGAAGGGAGAGGAGAGGTTTTTATTATGGGCATTCCAGTTTGTTCGTTATGACCTGGTAAATTAAAAGGTTCCTGCCTAAGTTTATTTAAATTTTCATCTTCTATAAGATATTCAGCACGCAAGTTAAATGTATCACCTTCAGCATCAACTAAAATCAATAAGTAAGTATAAAATTCTGGCAATTTAGATACAATTTTAGGCTGAACGGATATTGGGATATTTAATTTTGATGAAACTTCTTCAACCCAAGATTTTATTTTTTCATCTTTTGTGAATTCCCTTGCTATATTTTTGGCAAATTCTAAAATACTTGGGACTTTATTATCATTAACAAAGGGATATTTTGTACGTAAAATATCTATAATAGAGTCTATATTAGTAAGATTGTTGAGTTCGCTATTATCTATTGTTGAATCCTGAGGTAAAGTATATCTGTAATGACTTTTAACTAAATTCCAATCGTATTCCCTGATAATTTTTACAAGCTGAGTTAAATCATTTTTTTTAATAGGATATGAATAATCATTGTAAAATTCATTGAATAATTTATTGGTTAATAAGTTGGGACTTATTTTTTTAATAAAATCATCTATTTTGCTTTCTGCATCTATTTTTTTGATGTAGTTTAAAATAGCTTGTTTATAGCCTACCTTTAAAACAGGTATTAAATCTTGGGAATAGTCGTCATTTGTCAGAGCAATGATCCCTTCAACAAAACCTGTCAAAAATATATCTATACCGTCAGAGTATGCTTGAACTAATCCCGAATAAAAACTTTTAGAGAAATGAATCGCCTTATCGTCTAGTATGGAGTTATTCATACTAATTACATAATCAATATGCGGACTAATTATCTCCGCGATTTTTTCCGAATAACAAGTGTTAAATATGACGCATTTAACTTGACCAGTATAAAATTTAAATTTAGCTTCTAAAAATTTAGGTTTAACTGTTTCGTTACCCCCTAAAGAGAAGCTACCGTCTTCTAGACCATGACCCGAAAAATGAACAATGTCAGGCTTCCTGTTTGCTAATTGTTGGCTAATCTCATCAGCAGAAATTACCCGTTTTCTAACTATTTTAAATGAATTGCCATAATTTGAGCTTTTAATTGAGGAAATTATACTATCATATTCTTGATTTAAGCATAAGTCAGCATGTGGTGCTTCAAAAATTAATATTTTAATTTCACAATTTTGAGATTTTTGCTGGTATTGACATTTAAATTTATCTAAATCATCTTTTCTCGGATAATTGGAAAAATCAATTCTTAATTCCAATGTTTCATCTTTGAAGAACTTGTTCCAATCATCTTTATTGCTGAAACCAGCAGATATCGCCAAGTGTAACTTTATGCGTTGATTTTCTGTCAGTGGCATACATACAATTTGATGGTTGTTTATAAATAATAGTACGTAATTACTCTTGTTTTACATTAACACCCTAGACAAATAGAATTTAAGGTGGGCAATGCCCACCCTACGAATTTTATAAATTATTACACAGTGCTTGTACTAACGCATCTAAACCAACTTGACTGGTAAAATAGGTGAGATGGTCGCAAGCGACATCTGGCGATATAATTGTAGGCTGAGGGGTTCGCTCTAGGCTAATACTTTTAATGCTTGCCAACGTCACTGCGATATCGTTTGGTTGTTGGAGAAACACCTTATCTACAATACCATCTACAGCAGAGCCAAATAATTTCCCGATCAGTCGTTGTATTAGACTGGAGTTTTTTCCTGGTTCAATTTGTAATGCTTCTGGACGAATCGAGCGATCGCCAGCGATGATCGTGTACTGGATATTGGGGTCAATATTTTTGGTGATGCTTTGAATAAAATCGCTGTCCAGTTCCATCTGCTTTAAAGCTTTATCGTTAGCTGCCAAAAACGCCACCAATGCTGCAATAATATTTACAGACCAAGCAACGCTAGAAAGTTGATTTAACCCTATACCAAGAGCAGTAAAAGCCCAATCTTGAATTTTAGGCCAAGGAGAACCAGCGTTAGGTGTACCCAAAAGTACTAAGTGTTGGACAATTTGTTTTCCATTTTCTTCCTCAATAAAAGTACGAGCGACTAAACCACCCATTGAATGAGCAACAATATGTAATTGTTTGCCGTGGTTTGCAGTTAAACCAACCTCTTCTAATCTTTGCTTAAGTAGTTTGGCGTTTTCTTGAATTGTCGTGTTGATATTTTCGTAATCAAAAGCCAGAACTAAGTCATACTTATCTTGTAGAGTTTTTTCTTGTCCATTCTCTGTAGTTTTTGCCAGGACGCTAGGAAGTAAACTTTCTGTATCGCCAATAATGCCATGAATATAAAGTAGAATCTTATTGGCTGAGGTAATTTGTGTTTGAATTTCCTTAGTGTTGGCATTATACTTTACCCGTCCATTTTCGGAGACATTTGCAATTCTTAAAAGTGGATAGGCGAAATTCATACCCAATTGCTTACCCACGCTTTCGTAAAAAAGTTTTTGGAAAAGTATCTTAATTGAACCTTGCAAACTGCGACTATTGACTGTTGGTTCGGGTAAACGTTCTAATGTAATTTCTGTCTTACCATTTATCGTCACAGCTTTACCCAAAGGTAAGAAAAATTCTCCATCATAAGCTACGGGTAAGATATGTTCGCCTGATGATAATCGCTGACCAACCAATAATTTGAGCGGATTTTCTGGCGTTACACTTTCGTGATTTTTAACATCAACAATTTCCAAAACATTAAATAAACCAGGGCTGCGAGTTATGTTAAACTGGTATGGCTCAACCAGTCTTTTTCCGTCTCTTTGAAGAATAGTCTGGTCTTGTAAGAAAATAGGTGGGATTAAATTACTGTTAACATCCCGACTACTTGGAGGTAAGGGGTTCAAACTAAATTTTCCCTTAAAAGTTGAATGTCCTTGTAGTTCGACACCAGCCAATAAAGTAGTTAACTCCGACTCTTTTATTTCCACTCCACCAGGTGGTTTTACCAGAGTAATTTTAACTTCCTGAGTCATCCAGTTATCGATATATTCGTCTTCTGCTGGCTCAATTTCACGAGTATAAACTTTGTCTATCAAACGGTTGAGAGTACCAGATAAACCGGAGGATCGGTTTACTGGAGGTGGATAATCTAATGCAGGTTGTTCGAGTAAACTCGCATTAAATTCTCTAGTACTGACAATTAACTTTAAAATCGTATCGTATTCAGTAATACCACTATCTAAATATTTTTTGTTAATTGTTAAGTTTAATTTTTTACTATTACCAACTTCAGGATAACTGGATTTTTTAGGTAGAATTATACTGCTCCTTTCTTCAAAGAAACCAGGATTGCCTATTAGGAAGCTTTCAGCTAATTCTAGTACTTGAAAATACAAGTCTTCTTCGCTTTTATTCGTAACTTTGATTTCTACCCCTGGTGGTTTCCACTTATTATCTTTCCAAGTATATTCCCCTCGCAAAGCAGAAGTTTCTCTTTTTGATGAATATTGATGAGTTCCAGAAGTGACAATCACTTCCATTTCCACATCACCAGCTTTTATTTGACTAGTCGGTGGAGTTTTCAATTCCAGAAGATTCTTCCAACGTGCAATATGCTCTAAACGTTTGATTATTATGTTTGCGCGTTGTTGAGTGTAACCTTGATTATTGGGTACATCTGGAACAGGTGCAACTAATGGTTGTTTATCAGCAGGTTGCTTAATCCAATACTGACTATTAATAGCTTCTAAATAATAATCTACATCCTGAAGTAATTCTGTTTCTCGAATAAATAAGGAAGGTTTCCCAGCATCAACCGATGAAAGTGTTGTACGAGCTAATTCGACACCTCTATCATCTCCTTGAAAATATACCTTCAACTTAGGTAATGGTACTTCGGTTACAATTGCCCAATAAGGTTTCTCTTGAGATAATTGACTGCTATCACCGATAATTTCAGCGATACTAACTTCTGTAAATACCTGAGTAAGCTTTGCTTCGCAAATAGCATTTTCAATTTCCCGTAACTGCTCTGCTGTAATTCCTTGAGGGAAAATAGCTATTCTAGTCTCCCCTTCAAATGTAGGACGAATACCATGTAAAATACCACCGTTAATTACCCAATTGTTATGAGTCTCACTGTCATAACTCAAAGTAAAATAATTTATAGGTTCCCCTGCTGCACCACCCAAGAAAGATTGTATTAAATCATCCGATGCTGCTTCTATTTGGGGTGACTGGTCTTTAACTTTACCAGTTATCAAAGCATTAATATCTTGAACTAAATTTGCATAGGATAAACTACCATTAGTACGCTGTAAAGCTTCAGTTAAAAAGTAAGAAAAAGCACCACGACGTTGACCATTTGAGCCTGTATGCTCTTTCGCAGTTTGAATGTCGCGACAAGCAGCAATTGCTAGGTGTCTGGGTCGCTGATAACTATCGCTTAAGCGGTAACGCACCCATTCTTGAGGAAAAAGAAAGTCTTTTAAATCTCTTACCTTTCCATCCGGATTGGTTTGACGTTCCACAACTTCTGGGTCTCTTGTCGCAGTACCAGAGTGACAAGAATCCAAAATAATGAGGATGTGGGGGTTGTTTTTTGCTACTTGCTCGATTAAATAGCTTAATTCCTTATCTGCTAAGTCTTGACCTTCTGATGTACGGCTGTCATAGAAAACTAAAGTTTCAATTCTACCAGTTTCTTTTTTTTGTTCTAGCTTTTGAAAATCCTCTGGTGCTGTTTCGTAGGAACCATGACCCGAATAATAAAACAATACGACATCTTCGCTGTCAGCTTGGCATAGATGTTGCTGAAAGCCGTCGATAACTGCTTGACGTGTTGCTAAATCATTAGTTAACTTCCAAGGAACAACAGAATTTTCAACTAATTCCCATTTTTTATCAGTAGCTATTCGCTGACGTAAGTATGTTTCTATTGCTTCAATGTCGTTGACGCAACCCTTTAGCGAACTCACTCCTATTGATTGAGGATGATAAGTATCAATACCAATAAGTAAGGCATAAATTTTGTGAGTCATTCGTGTTCTCCTAGCTGAATGGGCTGCAAAGAAACAGTATCCATAGCAAAGCTACAAATGGACAAGATACGATTCCGGACAAATATTACCAATCTAATCGGAATAGAGGTTGTAGAGACGCGATTAATCGCGTCTCTACAGGGTTTCGCGTAATTGTAATTATTTTAACCGAGCAGTATTGCGTTCCGGCGGAACGTCTCTACATGGGTTGTAAATGAGGAAATCATATTATCCGAACCGTATTGGATGGTGTCGTACTTAAGGGGGAAGGGCGCGGAAACCGCGCCCCTACGGTTTGTGGTCTACGTGATCGTGGTGCAGTAAACCCTCACACAGGCGCTTGGGAGAGGGTTTAGGGGTGAGGGCTGAACATTATAACTTGCTACTACTGGTGACCTCGAACAAGGAAAGCTTAATTGTAAGTATTCAACCGGACATGATATAAGTGCCATTCATGAGTAGGGTGCGCCATAGTGGAACACCGTAACGCACCGTGCTCGATAGAAGATGGAGTCGTACTCAAAGGCTTTCGCACTCTACTCGGACTTACACATTGACAGAAATAGTAAAGTCCGGATTTTCCGGCAATCCGTAAACCACAATATTACCGTAGGGGCGCGGAAACCGCGCCCTTACAATGTGGTCAATGTGTCATAGATGGTGCCGTACTCTCAGCCGAAGAAGCACCCTACAAAATTAAAGTTTTTGCTCCAGTGTTACCATTAGCAATTAGCAATTAGCCACTCCCTTCAATAACGCCGCACATTCAAGCAACACCATTCTTTCCGTCGCCAGAGGGTAGCAACCACCCAGCCATTTTTTTCTAAGGCATCAGCAACGGCTTTGGATTGCTCAAGTAAAATACCACTGAAGATACCCCAAGTGGTAGGTTTGGCGATCGCACTCATCTTTGGAACTAAGTCAATAATGACGTCAGCCAAAATATTGCAGACAATCCCATCCACTTCTTTAACCAGTTCTGTCAAAACATCTACACTCCCCTCCCTTGTCACCAAGCATTCTGGGCTAATCCCATTGAGTGTAAGATTTTCTCCTGTCGATCGCACTGCCAAGGGGTCAGTATCTACTGCATAAACTTTCTTTGCTCCCAGTAGCAGTGACCCAATAGAAAGGATACCAGAACCACAGCCAATATCCGCAATTACCCCACCATCTACCTCTTTGCTAGCAAAGGGCATATCTTTACTCAAACGCATTTCCAAGGATTCCAAGCACAACTGGGTTGTGGCATGCTGACCTGTACCAAATGCTACACCTGGATCAAGGCGAATAATCAGGCGATCGCTATTTTCTGGTATTGGTAGCCATGCAGGATTGATCAGGAAGCGATCGCCAATTTCCTGTGGTTGCCAGTGTTGTTTCCAACTACTCGCCCAATCTTGCTCATCAATCAACTGCCAATGGGTCACAGGCACAGAAAGTCCTACACAGAGGGCGTCTTGACGTAGCCATAGCGACAGTGCTGCCAAATCTAGTAGCTGCGCTTGGAATTGCGGCAAGTAACTCCTTACCAAACAATAATTTCCTTTTCTTTCACTGGCTGTTCCACGGCAGCCAAAATTATCCAGTCGCCAAAAGATAGAATCTTCTAGGTCTAGCTCACACAGAATTTGTAGTTCCCACCAGGTGTTTGCCATAATTTAGGAGTCAGGAG
>CAZZXJ010000244.1:0-8709 GCA_964657905.1 uncultured Stigonema sp. | reverse complement strand
GATTTCTATCACAAATCGCAAATTAATACCACAATTTGTACAACATTGATCCATCTCCGGCTTTTTGCGCGAGTTAAGCTGCTCAATATCGGACAGACTGCAATACTACTCGGTTAAGGATTTGTGGTGGGAATTTAAGGTGTAGAGACGCGACATGTCGCGTCTCTACATAGGTTGACGGTTGATAATTTATCTCAGCCCTTGCAGTATTGGCACAGACTGAGATTTCAGAGGGAGAGACCTAGATTTATTTGTTGCCGCAGGCGGGTTTTCCGCCCCCAGGCGACTGCCGTGGCGCAGAGGGAGAGGAAAGAGGAATAATTGGATTTGATATTACTTGAGCGCCTGCTTCTGGCGTTGGAGATTTTCTGGTATCGCATACGCAGGTATATTGGTGCTTACTTAGTAGTACTTGGTGGGGGAATTGGAGAGAAGACTCCCTTGGTGCGTGCTAAAGTCTGCGAAGGATTTTAATGGTGTGGTTTGAAACGGGATGGTGATCGCAATCAGCTTATTGAACCACAAATTGTCGTAGGGGCACAGCAGTGTCGTGCCCCTAAAATGTGGCATATTTACCTTAAAAATACTGTAATTGCATGATTTTATAGCTATCTCGGAGCAACATGTGATTCAGTACTAATACTGTTGTATTATCAGTATTTGGTGAATTAAATTTAACAAGTAATCAATCTCAGAGATGACACAGATTCCAGCTTCTTTTTTATGGATTGGATAAGCGCAGACATGAATGAGATGACTGAATTTCCACATAAACGCCAACCCAAACTTTGAACAGATAAACCGAAGAATTCCGGTTTACAGCTATTTTCTGTTTATTGAACCACAGATTGTCGCGGGAACACAGCATACCGTGCCCCTACAATGTGGTCTATTTACCTGAAAATAGCTGTAACACAGACATTCTGTTTCAGGTGAAGTTTATCTGAATCAGATTTCATTTTTCAGGGAGCATCCTCTGCCGACTAAGTAGACCAAGACTCACCCAATTTGAACTTTAACTGACTTTGATGATAAGGAGAAGAGGCAAATGCTCATTTTCGATCCTAGTACCTTGAATGCTATTAGCTATGCTCTCAATGCTAGTTCTGTAACCAGCTTTAACATTCAAAATAAATTAAGCTTCAGTCTGAGTCAAGATATCAAAGAGCAGCGATCAAACAGCTTGGGAAAGCCTTCACACCAAGCAAGAGCTACTACCCGCAGTCTCACAGCCCAAGGCAGTACAGATACAGATACTCGCAAGTGCGGCTCTGGGCAATTACGGGACAAGAACACATGGCCCTTCGCCTGCGACAGCATTTGGAATGTACCGATTGGAGCGAACGCCACATACGTTGATGCCTATATTGGCTCAAAAGGCGTTGGAGTTGACACCGACTGGTACATTACGACCAAGGATAGTGACCCTGCTGTGCCAACCTATATGCCTCCAACTTGGGGTCCAGGTCGCTGCAACGGTAGCATTCCGCAGCAGCAGGCGCAGTGGCATCCCGAAGCTGGTCAGCCGCTGAATGTTCCCTATAATGTCATCATTCCGGATGCAACGGCCTCGTCTACTCCAAACGGTTCCTCGGCCATCCTAAAGCCGGATGGCAAAACCTTAGTGTCGTTCAATACAACCAGTCGTTGTCAGGCGGGCGCCCCACTCTACGGCAATTGGTTCGGACAGCAGGATATCTACGGCGATGGCATTGAGGGTGGACATGGTGGCTCAGGGATGTCGAGCATTGGCGGTAGCATTCGCAAAGGCGAGTTGATTAACGACTCTCCCATCCGTCACGCACTAAAGATTGATCTCTGGGGCAAGTGGCTGCACTACGATCCTTCATCGCCAACTCCCGGTCATCGGTGGCCTGCCCGTCTCTCTGATGGTGGTGCACCAAACAACTACCAGGGATCTAATCCGGCACTGGTCATGGGTTCCTTGTTGGCGATCCCACCCAATGTCACTGCCCAAAGCTTAGGACTGACCACTAAAGCGGGTAAAAAGATATTCCAGGCGATGCAAGACTACGGTGCTTACGTCGTTGACGATTCTGGTTGGGACTACAACTACCTCTGCGTTGAGCAGAGCGCCCAGACGGAGTACTCGACAGTCACCGGACATGATATTTCTGAAAATGCTGCCTTCCAAGCCGACTTTGCCAAGATGATTGCTGCTGTGAAGGTTGTGGACAACAACGCCTCGAATAGCATTGGTGGAGGTGGTACACCACGGTCACGACTGGCACCGCCCATTGGAAACTAGTAGTCCACCAAGGAAACTTAGAAGAGTTCGTAGTGAGGACTTTAGTCCTCATGTTCTTACGAACAAATGAATAGACCCAAGCTTTGTTGCTGTGGTGGACTACTAGAAGCGGTTCTCGGCTGCATTGGTGTGGTTTGAAGCTGTGTCCTAGACCGTTATGCTAGGGCACAAGGCCGCCGCGCCCCTACGACTGTGGTCTAATAAAGGTGAAAATTGCTGTAATTTCCGCAGATGTCTAGTTGATAGACAAGTACTCCCTTCCCGGTCTAAGATTACCTATTTTAACGAACCACAAAGACAAGGCAGCGCTGCAGGAGGGTTAGCCCGCTCTCACGGCGACTGCCGCGCGAAGTACAAGGGAGAAAGAAGAGAAGAAGAACGGTAATCTTGTAGCGGGAAGGAAGTAGTTCTTTCCTCAAGACCAACTCTACTCCCCCTGCAGTAAGATTGCCTGCCTTAACGCTCTAAGTCAATACTGCTCGGATAAGCGGAACTGTCAACCGATAAACCTTGTAGAGACGCGAAATTTCGCGTCTTTACACATCAGAAATCTCTACAAACAACCCTTAACCGAGTAGTATTGCGCTCTAAGTAGGTTGGCTCAAATAAACCTAACAATGTAACGAAATGTAAAATGCTCAAAACCCTTGCGATTGCTTCGCTCCACTTAGCTCCACTTCGTTGCGATCGCAATGACATAGTTATAAATTTTCCCACCCACCTACTTAATTCCTTAATCATCTGTTGTATAAAATGTTTTTTCTCTCGCTAAAGCACAACAGTCGAGGTCACCGTGCCAAAACAGAAAATTTGTACGCGCTTGGCTGTAAGTTGCTCAGGGAAAGCATTTCATTAAGTGCTTTCTTCCGAAAAAATGATCAAAGAACTATGATTGAAATCGTCATTTATTTGGGAATACTAAATCCAGAAATTATCAAGATTTAGTGGTTTGGTCATGACTTCAGTAAGTATTCCCGGATATCGCATCAGCGAAGAACTCTACAATGGTTCTAGAACCCTGGTTTATCGAGGGTATCGAGAAACCGACTCCTTAAGAGTAGTGATTAAATTGCTGAAAAATTTTTATCCCAGTTTCACTGAACTCTTGTCGTTTCGTAATCAGTATACCATTGCCAAAAATCTCAACTCACCTCTGATCATCCAAGCCTACAGCCTGGAACCCTATCAGAATGGTTATGCGCTGGTGATGGAAGACTTTGGGGGGATTTCTCTGAAGGAATGGGGAGTTAGAGGAACCCGACAATCTCTACAGGAATTTTTACACATAGCGATCGCCCTGTGCAATACCTTAGATATACTTTATCATCAGCGCATTATTCATAAAGATATTAAACCTGCCAATATTCTCATTAACCCAGAAACCAAACAAGTTAAATTAATCGACTTTAGTCTTGCATCTTTACTACCACGGGAAACGCAGACACTAATCAATCCCAATGTATTAGAAGGGACACTAGCTTATATTTCCCCAGAACAAACAGGAAGAATGAATCGGGGGATTGACTACCGTACAGATTTTTATTCTTTAGGTGTAAGTTTTTATGACTTACTTACAGGAGAACTGCCCTTTCAATCCAACGATCCAATGGAGTTGGTGCATTGTCATATTGCCAGACAACCTGCTCCTTTGGAGCCATTCAAGATTCCCAAATCGATTTCAGATATCGTGATGAAATTGATGGCGAAGAATGCCGAAGAACGCTATCAGAGTGCATTAGGACTGAGATATGATTTGGAAAATTGTTTAACCCAACTCCAGTTTACTGGCGAAATTAAGAGTTTCCCAATTGCGCAAAGAGATGTGTGCGATCGCTTTCTGATTCCGGAAAAATTATATGGTCGAGAAAACGAAGTTCAGCAATTACTCGCAGCCTTTGAACGTGTTTCTCAAGGAAGCAGCGAACTGATGTTAGTTGCAGGTTTTTCTGGTATTGGTAAAACATCTGTAGTTAACGAAGTTCATAAACCTATTGTTAAACAACGCGGTTATTTCGTTAAAGGAAAATTTGATCAATTTAATCGCAATATTCCTTTAAGTGCATTTGTCCAAGCTCTTCGAGATTTAATAATGCAGTTGTTAACCGAAAGTGACAAACAGTTACAACAATGGAAAACTAATATTCTCGAAGCCGTTGGCGAAAATGGACAGGTAATTCTTGAAGTTATTCCCGAATTAGAAACAATTATTGGTCAACAACCACCAACAACAGAATTATCAGGAACTGCGGCACAAAATCGCTTTAACTTCTTATTTCAGAAATTTATTCAACTTTTCACTACCAAATCACATCCATTAGTGATGTTTTTAGATGATTTACAATGGGCTGATTCGGCTTCTCTAAAACTCATCCAATTGCTTACAAGAAGTGAGGCGAATAGTGGTTATTTATTATTAATAGGGGCATACCGGGATAATGAGGTATCGCCTGCACACCCATTGATATTAACTTTAGAAGAGATTAACAAAGGCGGCGCACCACTTAACATCATCAACTTGAACCCACTGACTCAATCGGAATTAAATCAGCTAGTTGCTGACACACTGAGTTGTGCAGAAAGTTTGGCATTTCCTCTTACCCAACTTGTATATCGCAAAACCCAAGGTAATCCTTTTTTTGCTACGCAATTTCTCAAAGCATTACACCAAGATAGGTTGATTCAGTTCAACCGGGAAGCAGGTTGCTGGCAATGTGATATCACACAAGTAAATCAGCACACACTTACAGATGATGTTGTTGAATTCATAGCGATTCAATTACGCAGGCTCTCTGAATCTACTCAACAAGTATTACAGTTGGCAGCTTGTATTGGCAATCAGTTTGATTTAGTCACGTTGGCAATTGTTTCAGAGCAATCGGAAATAGAAACGGCAGCTTGTTTGTGGAAGGCGTTACAGGAAGGATTAATTTTACCCCAAAGTGAAGTTTATAAGTTTTATCTGGGGCGAGAAAATCAAGCAGTTACTCAGGAAGTTTCTCAGACTGTTACATACAAATTTTTGCACGATCGCGTCCAACAAGCTGCTTACTCTTTGATTCCAACTGATGGCAAACAACCCCTTCACCTGAAGATTGGCCAACTCCTCCTAAATAACACACCAGAAGCCAACCGGGAAGAACACATTTTTGAAATTGTCAGTCAACTTAATGTGGCGACTGACTTGATCACCCAAGCAGCAGAACGTCAAGCACTAGCGCAGTTTAATCTAGTAGCAAGTCGTAAGGCAAAAGCGGCTACTGCCTATGCTGCTGCGCTTAACTATGCCAAAGTAGGCATTGGGTTACTCGCCCAAAACCCTTGGTACACTCAGTATGAGTTGATTCTGGCGCTGCATCAAGTCGCCACGGAAGTCGCCTATTTGGGGGGTGATTTGGAGCAAATGGAGGCTTTTGGAAACGATGTCCTAAACCATGCGAAAACTCCATTGGATCAAATCAGCGTTTATGAGGTGGAAATTGAGGCATTCACTGCTCAGGCTCGGTTTTCAGAAGCGATCGCGGCTGCACTTGCCATTTTACAGCAATTGGGAGTGGAACTTCCCGCAGCACCCAGCCAAGAGGACGTGGCGGCTGGCTTTCAATCTGTCTCGGATGCCATTGGAGGGCGCTTACCTGCCGAGTTACTCGACCTACTAGAGGCAACGGATGTAAAGATTCTAGCGGCAGCGCGAATTTTGGCATCGGTAGCACCTCCCGCTTATCTGTCTCAGCCACTACTGTATTTAGCGATCATCTTAAGAAAGGTTTATCTGTCCGTAGTTTATGGGAATGAGCCTACCGCCTCATTTGGCTACGTCTCCTATGGAATATTGATGTGTGCTGTGATCGGCAACGTTGAATTGGGCTATGAATTCGGTCAGTTAGCCCTTGAACTACTATCGCGCCATCAAAATTCCGAATTGAAGGGAAAAACGTTGTTCCTAGTTTATGCCTACACACAGCATTGGAAAATGCACCTGCGTGAGACATTACATCCCTTACAGATTGCCTATTCTAATTGTTTAGAAATGGGCGATTTCACTTTTGCTGGCTACTCTGCTCACACCGGCAGTTCTTACTCCTTTTTCGCAGGGGAGAACTTAATGCAACTGGAATCGGAAATTACAGTACATTCTAAAGCCCTCCAGCATCTCAAGCAAAATGTAAATCTGACTTATTGCCATTTAGTTCGACAAATTCTGCTGAATTTAATCGGGGATGCGGATAACGTTGTTACTTTGAGCGGTCCAGTCTATGATGAACAAAAGCAGATTCCATTACACGAAGCGGTAGGCGATCGCACTGGATTAGCCTTTCTATGGATTTACAAACTAGTTCTGTGCTGTCTATTAGGAGCGTTCGCACAAGCTGTAGAGCAAGCAAAGCAAGCAAGACAGTATTTGGATGCTATCCCCGCTTTCCTATATGTACCCATCTTTCATTTCTATGAGTCTTTAGCACAATTAGCATTATTTGGGGAACTGTCAGATACAGAACAGCAGCAGATGGAGGAAGGCATTGCTGCTAACCAAGAAAAACTCAAGTACTGGGCACATCATGCGCCGATGAATTTTCTACACAAGTTTGATTTGGTGGAAGCGGAGCATCATCGGGTCTTGGGTCAGCGAGTGGAAGCAATTGAATATTACGACCGCGCGATCGCCCTCGCAAAAAAAAACGAATACATTCAAGAAGAAGCTCTGGCTAACGAACTCGCAGCTAAGTTTTACCTCGACTGGGGCAAAGAAAAAGTGGCTCAAGTATATATGCAAGAAGCTTACTACTGCTACGCTCGTTGGGGAGCCAAGGCAAAAACGGATGATTTAGAACAACGCTATCCCCAGCTACTCCAACCTATTCTGCAACAACAAAAACTCAGCTTCAACCCTCTAGAAACTATAGGTGCGATAGCTTCGCCGGGCGCTCGCGCCATCGCCACCACTTCCAGCGAAAAATCCATACATACTTGTAGTGACACTAGTATTTCCGATGCCCTAGATTTTGCATCTGTCCTCAAAGCGGCTCAAGTTATTTCCAGTTCTCTAGAATTAAATGAACTCATCGCCAGTCTCACCCGCATTATCCTAGAAAACTCTGGCGCGAAAAAAGCTGTACTGCTGCTTCCCCAAGAAGGTACTTGGCAAGTGCGAGCAATTACCTTGATCGATCATGGAGTAAATGAAGAGACTCAGAGCCAAACTATTCTTGAACCACAATCACTGGATACTTGTCAAGATATTCCCGCAACAATTATCTATTACGTCAAAAATACTCAACAAACAGTTGTTATAGATAATCTGCAAACAGATATTCCTGGGGTAATTGGGGAATATATGTACCGAACACAACCCCAAAGTGTATTATGTACGCCAATTATTAACAAAGGGTTAATGGTGGGTATTTTATATCTAGAAAATAAAGAGACTCAAGGGGTATTTACTAGCGATCGCCTGCAAGTAATCAATCTACTGTCTTCCCAAGCAGCAATATCCCTAGAAAATGCTCAACTTTATCAACAAGCCGGACAAGCACTACAAGACTTACAACAAGCACATCTGCAAATTGTCCAAAGTGAAAAAATGTCTGCACTGGGGAACCTAGTTGCTGGTGTGGCTCACGAAATGAATAATCCCCTTGGTTTTATTTATGCCAGTCTCAAACAAGCTAAACCTACTGTTGCCGATCTTATTGAACACTTAAAACTCTATCAATCAAGCCTCCCCAATGCGAGTGTTAAAATCAAAAACCACGCCAAAGAAATCGACTTGGATTTTACTTTAGAAGACTTACCCAAGATAATTGATTCTATGACAATGGCGTGCGATCGCCTCGAAAATATCAGTACTAGTCTCCGCACTTTCTCCCGTGCTGATCAAGATTACAAAGTGCCATTTAACATCCACGAAGGTCTTGATAGTACGATTTTAATTTTGAAACATCGTCTCAAAGCTAACGCAGAACGTCCCGCCATTGAAGTGATAATTGATTATGGGACTTTGCCTCAGGTTGAATGTTTCCCTGGGCAATTAAATCAGGTGTTTATGAATATTCTAGCAAATGCCATTGATGCATTAGATGAATCAAATACGGGACTGAGTTTTCAGGAAATTAAGACTAATCCTAACCGAATTCTAATTAAAACCTCTGTGGAGAATCAGGGCATCAAAATTGCTATTGCTGATAATGGTAAGGGGATGAATGAAGAAGTCAAACAAAAGATATTTGATCACTTATTTACGACAAAAGGTGTGGGTAAAGGGACGGGATTAGGATTAGCGATCACCCAGCAAATTATAGTGCAAAAACACAACGGTTCGCTCTTGGTGAATTCTACACTCGGTGAGGGAACTGAATTTGTCATTACCTTACCAATTCTGGGTTAACGCAGAGCGAACCTCTGTCCAAGTGACCGAATAATTTGTAATTCGTAATTCGTAATTC
>CAZZXJ010000243.1:0-8734 GCA_964657905.1 uncultured Stigonema sp. | reverse complement strand
ACGCGATTCGAACGCGCGACATTCACCTTGGCAAGGTGACGCTCTACCACTGAGCTATACCCGCAAATCTCTATTAAAAATAAGCATAAGAGATTTTTCCTGGTTTGTCAATAGTTAATTTGAAATTGGTTAGTCGTTAGTGGGATTTTCTACTAACAACTACCCACCAAGTAGGTGAGTGCAAATAAACATAACTGGCGTTACGACTTGTAAACATGGCTAAAACCCTTACCCCATGACCAATGACAAAGGACAAATGACGCTCGTAACCAATTACGTTTATTTGTGCCGACCTACTTACCCACTAACAAGCGCTAGCTCATTTCTTGAGCTTCACCAGCAAAACTGCCGATGTTTGCACTTTTAAGTGAGGCTGGCATTGACTGGGAATTACCATATGGCTCTGCGAGCTTAGAGCGCAATTGCCGCATGAGGCTACCCATTTCCATGGCACTCATGGCATAGTCCCAACCATGATTACTTTTAATCCCCGCCCGTTCTAAAGCTTGCTGCATGGTGTCAGTTGTCAAAACGCCAAAAATCACCGGTACGCCAGTTTGAAAAGCAGCAGCGGCAATGCCCTTGGCTACCTCAGATGATACGTAATCAAAATGAGGCGTTTGACCCCGGATGACAGCACCCAGACAAATTACTGCATCATAACGATGAGAGAGTGCCAATTGGCGAGCAACCACTGGAACTTCAAAACTGCCCGGTACGTAAATGTAGTCCACTTGAGTGCCGTGAGGATTGGTATCGACGCCGTGGCGTTTCAAGCAATCTTGACACCCCTCTACCAGCTTGGTGGTGACTAGGTCATTGAATCGACCAATAACCAGTGCAAACCGCAAAGGTTCTGTCTGAGTAAAAGTTCCCTCGAAAACTGCCATGACCGCCTCAAAATCAACTATACTAGCTTTAATTTTAGATTTTGAACCGCTGATGGACAAGGCAGTGCGTTGGTGAGGCAGTCCGATCATGTTCGTTACCCCCAGGAGGAACTGCCGTGCATGGTTCCCCGGCTTGAAGCAACTGCCGCGCACCTTCGACGCAGATAGTTATTTAAAGATTATCTGCGTCCATCCGCTTGTTTGAAAATTACAGGAGCAGTGTAATTAGGGGACTGGGGGCTAGGAGTCCCCTTTGAGTTTGGGGGCGGTGGGGGGAATGTACCTTGTCCCCTTGTCCCCTGCGTCCTCTATTCCTCTGCTCCTGTAGTTCCTATGCTATCTGCTTATGCCAGTTGAAGCAGTCGCTTAAACTACAAAAAAGTTTAACGCACCGACTAAAAATACTAAACCAATCCAAGCTCCGGAACCAACCCAGAGCAGTTTTTTTGATTCATTCCAACTCTGTGGAGTAGCATAGGCGACGGGGACGCCAATCACCATGATAAAAGACACGGCTACCAGAGCTAACAAGGCAATTTGGAATATGATAGTCATTTTCCCTTCTCCCAAAACAACGCAATACTAAAGATAGAATACGGTTTTTCCTTATTTGTTAAGCTAGCAGAAATTGGAACATTTTAGTCAATAGGAATTGGGCATGGGGAATCGGGCATGGCGCATGGGGAATACAAGTCATTGCCCTATGCCCTATGCCCTATGCCCACTCCCGAACTATGGATTTAATTCTTTGTCATACAACAGCGGATTTTGACTCACTGGGAGCTGCGGTAGGACTAACACGCTTGCTACCCGGAAGCAAGATTGTGCTGCCTAGCGGATCTCACCCGGCTGTAAGGGATTTTTTGGCGTTGTATCGGGATGAGTATCCGATCATTGAACGTCGTTCGGTCGATCCTGAAGAAATTCGTTCCTTGACTGTGGTGGATACGCAACAGCGCGATCGCCTAGGAAAAGCTGCCGAGTGGTTAGACCTTCCCCATTTAAAAGAAATCATAGTTTACGATCATCACCTAGAACAAGATTCAGATATTCCTGCCACCCAATCCTATATTTCCCCAGTGGGAGCCACTACAACTTTAATAGTGGAGCAATTGCAACAGCAGCAAATTTCCCTCACTCCTGCAGAAGCAACTGTGATGGCTTTGGGTATCCATGTTGATACTGGCTCTCTCACCTTTGAAGCCGCCACACCAAGGGATGCCCTAGCTTTGGCGACTTTGATGCAACAAGGGGTAAGATTGTCAGTCCTCAGCGAGTACCTGGAACCAAGTTTGTCTCCCCAATTACAGCAGCTATTAACCGAGGCGCTGCAGAATATGCAATCTACAGAGGTACATGGATGTACCATTGCTTGGGTTGATCTGAAAACAGATAGTTTTGTGCCTGGTTTATCGAGTCTAGCCTCGCAGTTAATGGAGTTAACCGAAATAGATGCCTTACTGCTGGCAAATGAATATACCCAGGGAGAAGGGAAGACCTGTGGCTTAACAGTCATTGGGCGATCGCAAATTAAGGGCATCAATCTCAACCAATTATTGCAGCCCCTAGGTGGTGGTGGTCACGCCCAAGCAGCATCGCTAAACCTACGAGGAGTAGACCCTGAGGCAACATTACAACAACTTCTGAACGGGATCAAAGACCAGATTCCCCATCCACCAACAGCCAGGGACTTGATGTCCTCCCCAGTGCGTTCCATCCGCCCAGAAACCACAATTGCAGAAGCGCAGCGCATTTTGTTGCGCTACGGACACTCCGGTTTATTTGTGGTGGATGCCCAAGGGGAACTGGTAGGTATTATTTCCCGACGCGATCTGGATGTTGCTCTACACCACGGCTTTAGTCATGCACCCGTCAAGGGCTACATGACAACGAATATGAAGATAATTACCCCAGAGACAACACTGCCAGAAATCGAGTCACTGATGGTGACATATGATATAGGTCGCTTACCAGTATTAGAGAATGAGCAGTTAGTGGGAATTGTCACCCGCACTGATGTTTTGCGGGAATTACATCAAGGAAAGAGACGTTCCGGTGGAACGTCTGTACAGGAGGTAAGAAATATTAACATTTCTCAATTGCGCGATCGCTTGGCACCTCAATTGTGGCAATTGCTTGTCTTAGCCTCACAAGAGGCAGAAAAACGAGGTTGGCATCTCTATCTTGTTGGGGGAGCAGTGCGCGACTTGCTACTAGCTGAAAAAGCAGCCAGTTCTTATGAGGGGAACTTTCCCAAAGAAACTGCGGTAGGTAGCTTGATGATTAAAGATATTGACTTAGTGGTTGATGGCTTTCACAAAGCTGCGGATGTCGGTGCTGGTGTGGAATTGGCAAAGGCACTCCAGCAACTTTATCCAGGTGCACGCTTAGAAATTCACGGGGCTTTTCAAACTGCCGCTTTACTCTGGCACAAAGACCCAGAATTAGAATCTTTATGGGTTGATATTGCTACTGCTAGGACAGAATTCTATCCCTATCCTGCGGCCAATCCCGAAGTTGAGGCTAGTTCTATTCGTCAAGACCTGTACCGTCGTGATTTTACCATCAATGCGATGGCACTGCGGCTCACGCCTCCTTGTCCAGATGTAGGGGCACAGCATGCTGTGCCCCTACTGGATTTCTTTGGTGGGTTGCTGGATTTACAGGCAAAACAAATTCGGGTTTTACATGCTAATAGCTTTATCGAAGACCCCACCCGCATTTATCGCGGTGTGCGCTTTGCTGTCCGGCTGGGATTTCACTTGGAATCCCAAACAGAAAGTTATATCCGCTATGCCATCAACAGTGGCGTTTACGATCGCACTGCTAAAGAAAATACCAAAACGCCTGCGCTGCAAACTCGACTGAAAGCCGAATTGAAACTCATCCTAGAAGCTCCCTATTGGAAACAAGCTCTACAGCTACTCGGAGACTTGGGGGCGTTGCAGTGCATTCATCCCACCCTGAACCTTGATGAGGAACTGCTGCAGCAATTACGCTTGCTGGAGCGCTGTTTGCGGCGATTTGACCCTAAGCATAGCCTCATTCACTGGCAAATGCGCTTAGAAGCTTTAATCGCCCACCTAGCGCCAGAATTCCGGGGGAAAGTGGCGGGAACTCTGCAATTACCTGAGGACAGCATTATTAGGTTGAAACTCTTAGCACAAGCGCAAGCTGATGTCAAGAACCTCACCCCCAGCCCCTCTCCGCTTGCGAAGAGGGGAGAAGAGATTCGTCCTAGTCAGGTGGTACAGTTGCTACAGCGGTATGACTTGCCAATGCTGATTTTAATTGCTGTGCAAAGTCCGCGAGTCATCAGGCGTAAGATTTGGCAATATTTGACTGTTTGGTCAAGAGTACAGCCGATTCTGAATGGCAATGACTTAAAAAAAATAGGGTATAAACAGGGACCAAGTTATCGGCAAATATTAGAGGATTTACGGGCGGCGACCTTGGATGGAGTGATTAGCGATCGGGCTGAGGCGGAGGAGTTTTTAGCCAAAAATTATTCCCGGTAGGGTGGGCAACGCCATTGGACAGATTGCGGTAGTTTGTTAGAATTTTGTCCAATATGTCCCAAGAATTTGTTATTAGGTTACACGTCGGAGTAATTCATATGTCTCTGCAAGAGCTTAAAGAGCAAGCCCGTCAACTGTCATATCTTGCACCACTCTCTTGTTGGGAAAATCAGAGCAACAAAAAGCCTACGATCTCGTAGGGTAGGCACTGCCCACCTACTCCTGATTGAGAAGGTGCAAGATGTCATTTTCTTGAGAGTTTTGATTGATACCAACATTGTTTTTGCCCAGTGAACCGGAACAATACTATCAAGAACTACTGGAATGTAATGGGCGTAGTTGAGAAACCGGGTATAAATTCAGTTCTCATCACTATCATCAGTCTGATCATTTTCAGCAGGTTTGATGGCTTGCATAACCTGTTGAACTATCTTTGGGTGTAACACTTTTCCAGAATGAAAAGGAACAACAACCCTAATTTTTTCTAGTTGGTAGACTCTGTGGCTGCCTTTGCTTCTTATCTGGATAAAACCAGCATCCAATAATAGTCTTTCCGCTTCTTTAGCAGTTAGACGTGGTAGTTTAGGCAACCTGCACCTCCAAAGTCATAGTGAGGATTTCCTTGTGTAAAAGCGCCTGTTTTTCTGATTCTGATAAGGTTTCTATGTAAAGTTCAACAGCTTCTTTGATATTGGCACTTGTCCCTTCTAAGGAATCTCCTTGCGATTGACAGCCTGGAAGTTCTGGACAATAAGCGTAATAGCCATATTCATCTTTTTCAATAAGAATGTTGACTTTGTAAAACATAAAATTTTTCCTGTTTGGTTTAAGCAAATATTAAAATATAACACGTAAATTCAGCGGTCGCCTATATTTTAACTCAGTCATGCACTAGCCGAGAAATCTCAAAAACCTCTGGATGAAGTAAACAGGTGATCGCATCTCTAGCAGGGCAAGATAAAGTCGGGTTATCTCTTGTGAAAAATAATCTTTTAACTGTGGCACAGCGATCGCCACATCCTGCCGCGACTTTTCGCGCATCTTGAGCAATGCCATGAGCAAGCCCTATCTGATCAACAGGCACAGCTTCTTCTTAGCAAGCACTTTCCTCCTTTATCATGGATCGTGCTTGTTTCTCAGCTTTTAGATAGAATATACGTAAATAATCCACGTATTTATTACATCCTATTTTGACTTTCACTTCTTTCACTTATCCCCGTCAGTCATCAGGATTGAAACTAGCCCACGATGTGCTGTGGTAATTGGTAAATTATGCAACAAAATTATTGCAAAAAATATGAGTAAGCCAAATTTCTCTGACCACAACAACCAAACGCTCAGGCAGAAGCATTAAAGTAGACTGGCAAGTTATAATTTTGTTGCGGATGAGCGTAACAAAAATTTATTATGAGTAACCCCCTTCTACAAGCATTTTTCGTGGGCAGAGCGGTAGGTGACGTCCTCACTGAAAAGTTGGAGTTCGCCCTGACTGATGCTCTGAGCGAACTTGGCAAGTTTGATGCCGAAGCTAGAGAGCAGGTGCGCTCCTTTACAGAAGAAGTGATGGAGCGGGCAAATCGAGCCGCAGAAGCAGCAGGCGCTAATTACACCTCCACAGGAGTTGGACAACCCGGACCGGGTTCAGTTGACGTGCAAGCAACGATTGATGAACTGCGAGCAGAAATCGCCACCCTGCGAACAGAATTGCAACGTTATCGTAGTAATTCTGTATAGTCATTGGTCATTGGTCATTGGTCATTGATTAAGAATTGTAGACAAATGACAACCAACAACCAACAACTAACAGCTTAGGAATCAAAATGTCTGTTCTCCCCACTGACTCGGTTCAAAACCAGCGGTACGCAAGGCATATGGAAAAGGGTTATACAAATCAGGCATACCGTTGGAATCGGGAAAACTACTCTCGTAGACGGCGCTTTGTAGACATTTGGTCTTTTGTCTGGACCTTAATGTTCAAGCTTTGGCTTTATAACAAATCTTGGAGTTACCCAGGAGGAGTTACCGAAGTCAAAAAAGCAGCAAGACGTAAAGCTCAAGCGGTTTGGATGCGCAATACTCTGCTAGACTTGGGACCAACGTTTATCAAAGTCGGGCAACTGTTCTCTACCCGTGCTGATTTATTCCCCGGCGAATACGTAGAAGAACTGGCAAAGCTACAAGACAGAGTACCAGCATTTAGCTATGAACAGGTAGAAGCGATTATTGAGCAAGAGTTAGGCAAGAAAATTCCCGAACTTTTCCACAGTTTTGAACCAATTCCCCTAGCTGCTGCTAGTTTAGGGCAAGTACACAAAGCTGTACTGCATTCAGGGGAAGCAGTTGTTGTGAAAGTGCAACGCCCTGGACTAAAGAAGCTATTTGAAATTGATTTACAAATTCTCAAGGGTATTACTCGCTACTTTCAAAACCATCCTAACTGGGGACGCGGACGCGATTGGCTCGGTATCTATGAGGAGTGTTGTCGAATTCTATGGGAAGAAATTGATTATCTCAACGAAGGTCGCAACGCTGATACCTTTCGCCGCAATTTTCGCGGGCGAGATTGGGTGAAAGTGCCCCGGATCTACTGGCGCTATACCTCGTCGCGAGTACTGACACTGGAATATCTCCCTGGTATTAAAATTAGCCAATATGAAGCTATAGAGGCAGCGGGTTTAGATCGAAAAGTCCTTGCTCGTCAGGGCGCTGAAGCCTACCTGCATCAACTACTCGATAATGGCTTTTTCCATGCTGACCCTCACCCTGGCAATATTGCCGTTAGTGCAAATGGTGCTTTGATCTTCTACGATTTCGGCATGATGGGGCAGATTAAGTCCAACATTCGTGAAGGACTGATGGACACCCTGTTTGGTATTGCTTCCAAAAATGGCGATCGCGTTGTTCAGTCTCTGATCGATTTGGGGGCGATCGCGCCAGTAGACGATATGGGACCTGTACGGCGTTCTGTCCAGTACATGCTGGATCATTTCATGGATCAGCCTTTTGAGAAGCAGTCGGTATCTGCTATTAGTGACGATCTGTACGAAATAGCTTATAATCAGCCATTTAGATTTCCAGCTACTTTCACTTTCGTCATGCGAGCCTTCTCGACTTTGGAGGGTGTAGGTAAGGGGTTAGATCCAGAATTTAACTTTATGGAAGTTGCCAAACCATATGCAATGCAGCTTATGAGCAATATGAATGGTTCAGAGGGCAATAGCTTGATCAATGAGTTAAGTCGTCAAGCCGCTCAGGTAAGTAGTACGGCACTTGGACTACCGCGCAGGCTGGAGGATACACTAGATAAACTAGAGCGGGGAGATGTGCGCGTGCGGGTCCGGTCTATAGAAACAGAGCGCCTGTTACGACGGCAGACCAATATTCAGCTAGGTATAACCTACGCTGTGCTTGTCAGTGGTTTTACACTTTCAGCTACGATTTTATTGGTGACAAATTACACATGGTTGGCTCTGCTTGCTGGTTTAATAGCCGCAGCAGGATCTGGGCTACTGATTCGACTACTTTCGCGCCTCGACCGCTATGACCGCATGTCTTAATTTTTTTTAGCAAGTATATGAAACTTAACTTCATCGGTTTCAGCGATCCGGGACTTATTCGTTCTAATAACCAGGATGCTTACTATACAGATCCTGAGGGGCGATTTTTCATTGTTGCCGATGGCATGGGTGGTCATGCGGGGGGTGAGCAAGCAAGTCGCATTGCCACTCAGGAAATTAAAGCATATTTGTTGGCAAACTGGGATGCGTCTAAGTCTGGACAGCAGTTGCTAGAGTCCGCTTTGTGGCGGGCAAATGAAGCGATTTTGCTTGATCAGCAGCAGCATCCGGAACGCGCTGACATGGGAACAACGGCTGTGGTCGTGATCTTTCCCTCTCGAGAGTCGCCATGGTGCGCTCATGTTGGGGACTCAAGACTGTACCGCTTCCGGGAGTCGCAATTAGAGCAGGTCACGGAAGACCATACTTGGGTAGCACGCGCTTTGAAAATGGGTGACATCTCGACCGATGAAGCCCGGATTCATCCATTTCGTCATGTGTTGTCGCGCTGTTTGGGACGTGAAGACTTGTATTTCATTGACACACAACCAGTGGATGTGAAAGTGGGCGATCGCTTGCTGTTGTGCAGTGATGGTTTGACGGAAGAACTTGCCGATCCCAAGATTGCTTCCTACCTCCAAGAATTCTCCACCCTTGAAAATGCTGCCATTTCTCTAGTTGAAGCAGCGAAAGATCAAGGAGGACACGATAATATCACAGTTGTCATCGTCACTCTTGAATAGGTTGGGGAATGGGGAATGGGGCATGG
>CAZZXJ010000242.1:6514-8820 GCA_964657905.1 uncultured Stigonema sp. | reverse complement strand
CAATTCTACGAGATGAAACGACCGAATTCCGTTATACACATGATGCTCAATTTGTGAGCGTGCGTAAGTTCTAGCTATATATCTTGAGAACTCAGTCAACACCCGATCGCTTGAAAGTTAAATCCGAAGAACTACTTGATCGCATTACCAGTTTGCAGCCACGAATTCAAAACCACCGATGCGTAGCGAAAGGTGAGTTATAATAAAACACATTAAAACTGCTCCTTTAACTCCTTCCCTATAAAATGAATTCAAGTCAGTCTGACGAACCTAAATCCCCTGAATGGGAAGAAACAGTTGAGGAGCAGCCCGAAAAAAATCAAGAATTATTTCCGATTGTCGGGATTGGGGCTTCTGCTGGTGGATTGGCAGCATTCACGGATTTGCTTAGACATCTACCGATTGATACCGGCATGGGATTTGTGTTGATTCAGCATTTGAACCCAGAACACAAGAGCCTGTTGAGCAAGATTCTTGCCAAGACAATCCAAATGCCAGTGATTGAGGTGATCGATGGCATGTCAGTGGAACCTAACCACGTCTACGTCATTCCGCCGAACACGAAGATGACCCTTGCCCAAGGCAGGCTTAGACTCTCGCCCCGCGAGAAGAGCAATGGGAAGTATATGCCTGTGGATGTTTTCTTTCGTTCATTGGCGGAAGATCGGGGGAGCAAAACGATTGGAGTCGTTCTGTCGGGCACGGATGGAGACGGAGCACAGGGGCTAAAGGCAATCAAGGCGGCAGGCGGGATTACCTTTGCTCAGTGTGAAGAAACGGCAGAATTCTCTGGGATGCCGAACACCGCAGTTGCCACAGGTCATGTAGACTTCATTCTGCCTCCTGACGCTATCGCCTCTGAGTTAGTAAAGATCAGCCACCATCCCTATGTCAAGGAGCCGAACTCAGTAGAAACGTTTGAGGTACTCACGTCCGGCGAGAAGGCGCTGCAAAACATCTTCACCTTGCTGCGGTCTGCCACGGGCATTGACTTTACCCATTACAAGCACACCACCCTCAAGCGGCGAATTCGGCGGCGGATGGCTTTGTACAGGTTGGAAAAGCTGGAGGATTACGTTACGTGTGTTCAGAACAACCCTGCGGAAGTGGAAGCTTTGTTCCAGGATTTGTTGATCCATCTCACCAGTTTTTTCCGAGACAGTAATGCATTTGAAGCCATAAAAAATCAGGTATTTCCCAGCATTATGCATAATAGATCGCCCTCTTCTCCAATCCGCATCTGGGTGGCGGGGTGTTCAACAGGTGAGGAAGTTTACTCCATTGCCATCTGCTTACTGGAGTTTTTGGATGATCTGCACAGTTTGCCCACAATCCAGATTTTTGGCACAGACATCAGCGATTCTGCCCTGGAGAAAGCCCGTGCCGCCACATATATAACGACCCAATTAGATCACATTTCACCAGAACGGCTACGACGCTTCTTTGACAAAGTGGAGGGCGGATACCAGATCAGCAAGGTTGTCCGCAAAATGTGCGTCTTTGCTAAGCAAAACCTGATCGCTGACCCACCTTTTTCCCATCTGGATCTAATTAGTTGTCGGAACGTACTGATTTATTTGGGATCCGTTTTGCATAAAAAGGTGATACCGTTGTTCCATTACAGCCTCAAACCAACAGGCTTTCTCCTCCTCGGAACCTCGGAGAGTACGGGCGAGTACTCAGACCTGTTTGCCTTAGTAGACAAAAAGCAGAAAATTTATTCCCGAAAGTGGACACCCACTCGACTAAATTTTGACTTTTTTACTAGCAATTATTCAGAAGAGAAAGTGAAAAATGAGGCTAGGGACTCGGATGCTGGGGAAGGTCTTGATTTACAGCAAGAGGCTGACCGGATTGTCAGGAATAAATATGCCCCGCCGGGTATGATTATCAACAGCGATTTGGAAATTCTACAATTTCGGGGAGAAATTAGTCCCTACCTTGCACCGACACCCGGAAAGCCAAGCTTCAATTTGCTCAAAATGGTTCAAGCAAGCATGCTGTTAGATCTGCGCACAGCGATCCTCCAGGCGAAACGCTTAAATGTCCCGGTGAGAAAAGAAGGCATCCAACTCACAACTAAAGAGCGATTGAGGGAACTCAATTTTGAGGTTATTCCTTTCCAGGTTCCTTCTTCACAAGAACGCTACTTTTTAGTTTTGTTTGAAGACGTTCAAAGGTTAGCTATTGCTCACTCAGCTGATGACGACGGTCGGGTGAAGCCTATTGGGGGGAAGCAGACAGCCACAAAGCAGGAATTTATGCAGCTAAAACAAGAACTTGCTGCTACTAAACAGGACCTTACT
>CAZZXJ010000242.1:0-6504 GCA_964657905.1 uncultured Stigonema sp. | reverse complement strand
CTGCGACTAAAGAGTATCTGCAATCGATTATTCAGGAGCAGGAAGCAACTAACCAAGAACTCACCATAGCCAATGAGGAGATCCTGTCGAGCAACGAAGAGTTACAAAGCACAAATGAGGAACTAGAAACCGCCAAAGAAGAGATTGAATCGACTAATGAAGAACTGAACACAACTAACGAGGAATTGCACAGTCGGATTCAAGAATCAAACAAGGTTAACAGCGATCTGCGCAATCTCCTGAGCAGTGTCAATATTCCCATTGTTATGTTAGCAAACAATCTCACCATCCGACGTTTCACCCCGATGGCGGAGAAAATTTTCAACCTCATCCCGACTGATGTAGGGCGACCGCTGAATCATATTAAGCCCAATCTTAACGTCCCTAACTTAGAGGAAAAGATCTTAGAGGTGATTGACACCTTGGTCATTAAAGAACAAGAAGTTCAAGACACTGAGGGTCATTGGTATGACCTACGGATACGCCCTTATAAAACCCTGGAAAATCACATTGATGGTGCGGTGATAGTGTTGGTCGATATTGACGCCCTAAAACGCAGTACCGAGGAGCTTAAAGAATCCCGTGATTATGCCGAGGCGATCGTGGAGACAATACAGACACCTCTAATGGTGCTTGATACTGGCTTGACAGTGATCACAGCCAATCGGTATTTTTATGAGACTTTCGGGGTTTCACAAGCACAAACAGAGCATCATAGTATCTTCGCTCTGGGAAATGGTCAGTGGAACATTCCCCAGTTGCGATCGCTCCTTGAAGAACTTCTTCCTCAAAACAACCAGATAGAGAATTTTGAGGTTGAGCATACATTTGAGCAAATCGGACGCAAGACAATGCTGCTTAATGCCTGTAAATTCCAGGGAGCAAACAGTAGTCAAATGATACTCCTTGCTATAAATGACATCACTGAGCGTAAGCGCTTTGAGTTACAACGTAACCAGCTACTGACTCAAGAACACTCGGCTCGCGTCGCCGCCGAGGTAGCCAACCGTACTAAGGATGACTTCTTATCAATCGTCTCTCACGAACTACGGAATCCTCTCTACTCTATACTCGGCTGGGCTGCACTGCTCCGAAACCCCTCTTTTGACGCAGCCAAGACCGCTCAAGCGCTCTCGATCATCGAGGGTAGCGCCAAGTCGCAAGCTAAGCTGGTTGAAGATCTTCTAGACATCTCACGCATTACCACAGGAAAGTTCCAACTTAATCTCAGTTTGATTGCTCTAGCACCTGTGATTGAGGCAGCCATTAATGTTGCTCGTCTATCAGCTGAGGCTAAAAACATTCAAATAGAAGCCTTGCTCGGATCGCCTGACACCCTATGGGTGTCAGGCGATCCGGATCGCTTACAGCAGGTGTTCTGGAATCTGCTCTCTAACGCCATCAAGTTCACCCCTGTTGGGGGAAGAGTTACAGTCAAACTTGAGCATATTGGCTCATTTGTCCAGATTCAAGTCAGTGACACAGGTCAGGGCATCAGCGCCGACTTTCTACCCTATGTTTTCCAGCGGTTCACTCAAGCAGATACCAGCCCCACGCGATCGCATGGTGGACTCGGACTCGGACTCTCAATTGTGTCTCATCTGTTAGAGCTACATGGTGGCAACATCCAAGCAGAAAGTCCGGGTGAGGGGCAAGGGACAACAATGACAGTTAGCTTACCATTATTGCACACAGACACTTCTGTGTCAAGTGATTTACCACTCTTAGAATCGGCCGTTGGGAACCTAGTGCCATTGGATACCATGCCAACGCTCTCAGGCGTGCGGCTACTTGTGGTTGATGACGAGGCGGGTATACTAGAGTTACTAAAGACAATTCTTGAACAGTACGGAGCGCAAGTGACGGCGGTTAGCTCAGCACAAGAGGCTCGTGCGGTACTGAGTAAGCATCCTCTTGAGTACGATGTTCTATTGTCAGACATTGGGATGCCAGATGAGGACGGCTATGCGCTCATCCGTCAGCTAAGGGCACTTGATGCTGAGTTAGGGGGACAGATTCCAGCGATCGCCCTGACGGCATATGTAAGGGAAAAAGAGATCATTGAGTCTAAAGCAGCAGGTTTTCAAAGGCACATTGCTAAACCAGTCGAACCAGATCAACTGGTATCAATGATTGCCGAACTTGTTCAACTGAATTAATCTTGATCTGGTGGCTTGATTGCCGCTGGTCGTTCCAGTTCTTGCCGCAACGCTACAATAAGTTGAGACAGACGTTCAACTTGAGCTTGACTGGATTTGACTCCAGCCCCAAAAATCTGTTCAATCTCACGGCACAGACGCGAGGCTTCAGCAAAACCAAAGCTAGCTAGCGACCCGATCAGCAGGTGGGCTTCTTTTAAAGCCTGTTGTCCCAGTTCTTCAGTTAGCATACCTGCAAGCAGGGTCGTAACAGCTTGTTCTAAGACCTTGACGTGAGCCATGTACTTGGGTTTAAATCGCTCCCAAATGGCAGCCTGTGCCGACGGTATTTGTGAGTGGGGCTGATCGACTAAAGTTTGGGAGTGAACCGTTGCCGCAGCGTGATTCTTAACTTCATCTGACCCTAATTTTAGCCTATACCCCAGTCCGTAAACTGTCTCAATCAATTCATCCGCTCCAGCTTTGTTAAGTTTCCGCCGTAGCGCCTTCATGTGTGTTCTGACAGTATTGTCTAAAGGGATTTCATCAGATGACCAAAGATAATCGAGCAGGTCTTTTGTGCTAAATATCCGGTTGCTCTTACGCAAAAGCAACTCTATTATAGCATATTCCTTAGCAGTCAAATGCAAAAGTTGTCCATTGCAACTCACCCTACAGCTATTGGTGTCAAGCCTGATATTTCCCGCCTCGATCACTGAGGAGAGAACTGGAGTTCCTCGACGGCTCAGAGCACGTATTCGAGCCAATAACTCATCGGTGTCAAAAGGTTTGACAACATAATCATCAGCTCCTGCATCTAATCCAATGACTTTGCTAGTGCTACTGTCCAAAGCTGTCAAAAGCATAACTGGGGTGCTATCTTTATGATCGCGTAGCTGTCTGCAAAATTTTAGACCATCCAGCTTTGGCAACATGATATCTAATAAAACCAGATCATAAGTAAACGCTTCCACAAGGGACAATCCTGTCTGACCATCCATCGCCCAATCTACTACGTAATGCTGACGTATAAGAGTCTTCTTCAACACTTCAGCAGTGCCTTCATCATCCTCTACTAGTAGAATTTTCATAGATAACTATTTATCATTGCTACATACACGTCACGTTCCTTAAAACATCTGTCTTCAGCAATATCCTTGACCTGACTTAACAAGCAAGTCTGTTACCTGAAATCTTGCACCATTCTCAACAAGCCCAAAGAAACCGGGTAACTTTAGAAAGAGCGCCACCTTTTTATATTATCTACTGACTCACTCACAAAATATTCACTTTCTTTTTTTATATTTATAGTTAAGTAAGTGGGTGTGAATATTTATGGTTGAGACAAGGCAGCTATGCTGAGGGCAGAAGGCAGAAGGGAAGAGAGTTTCGGATAACTTTACTTTTTGTTACAAAATAGCTGTTTTTTTACGCCTTTCTAGTTATATCCGTCTAAAGCAATCCGTGCAGGAGTTACAAACACCTCTCCCTTGTCCTCCTTGTCCACGCCAGTCGCCTCAAACACCTCCACCCCCGCACGTCGCTGGCTCCCCTTGTTCGGCTCTCAAATAGGATTGCTATCTTCCCTGATTTAGCCAAGATCTTTTAATGTAAACAAGATTGAAAGTTTTTAGCATAGTCAAGGAACTAAAAGTTGGAGATTCAATATGTCTTATAAAATAAGCAATTTAGAGACTCCTCTTCAAGTAGGGAGAGCCACTGACGCCGATAAAATCTACAAACTTGAGGAAACAGTAGAGTTTTTACTGGAACAAATAGAAAGCTTAAAGCTATATCTGTTTCACAAGAATTACGAACTGCAACAGATAGAGCAAGAGTTGGATTATACAAAACAAGAGTTATGCGATGCACTCAGTTCAAAGCAGCTCACTATTAATGAGCCTATGGAATTAGCTAAAAAAGCGTTGGCAAGCTAGAAGCCGTAACCGTTCATGTTGTAGTTAAACTACTCATCCCTATCTATGGCTCTTGGTGCGTGAGTAGCAATAGGCAAAGTTTTTCAGGCGCTTGAATGCAGTCTTAGCAATGGCAATCACGAACTAGGAGGTTAAAATTATCATGCAAAATATTAGTATGCCAAATAGTTTTCGCGACTCGCATCCTGAAAAAGATAGAGAGTTTATAGACCATTACCAAATAGCGCAAAGTAATTCTCCATTCCCTGTCCTTAATGGCTTGCGCGTACTTGTGGTAGATGACGAAGCAGATAACCTGGAGTTGATAGAGATCATTTTTGAACAGTACCAGGCTCAGGTTCAGACGGCAGTTTCAGTCGATGAAGCTATTAAAGTGATAGAAGAGTGGACACCAGACATTCTGATCAGCGATATCAGTATGCCTTCTAAGGATGGCTATTCGCTCATTCACTCTATCAGAATCAAGGAAGCAGAGGTTGGTGGGTTTCTTCCCGCCGTTGCTCTTACAGGTTGTGTGTTGCCAGAAAACCGTAAGCTAGTTTTCAATGCCGGGTTTCAGATGTTTATTCTTAAGCCATTTGACGCTGAGGAGCTAATTGCAGTCGTGGCAAGACTTACTGGACGAACTTTTGAAGTCAGGGCAACCACATCTAAATCTTACTAGTACAGGGGCGCGGAAATAGGGGCAAGGTACTTTATTACCAAAAAGATAAATCTCAAAGTCCGCTTTTAAGCCTTTGATGGATCATCTTTAAGGTTTTCAGTTCATTAACGAGCGCACTACTGGGTCATTTTGTTGAAGCCTAGTATCAACTCCAATAGGTAAGCCTTTTTAACGATCGCTTGCTTAGTCTAAAGTCCCGTTGTAATATCCCCAAACACATAAAGTGTTCGGGGATATTTTCTTGTGGGTGCTGCGAAGCTGCTTTGCTTAGCAGTTAGAGCCTACGTAATATCAAAGTGCGGTCTAATAAATATCCTTGTTCAGGGTATCTACTAACAAAATGTCACTGTTTATTTAGTTGCTCATGATGCACTTTAATAATGTCATAATCGGAGCTACTAAAATAACTTTCTAAAGTAAGAGTTTAGATTAAGTTTTATCTTGTTGAATATCACGATAAATGTAATGACACGCTTTGTGACAAGTAATAAATTTAGTACAGTCAAAAGGATGTATATAATTGCCGTCATTTCTCCCCGTACAATCATAATAATTAATATCATTTACATCGGCATATGTTGTAGGCATTACAAGTCCTGTAAGCAGTGAAATCATCATTAAAGTACAAATAACCAGTTTGACCGAAGAAAGGCAGAGGGCAGAAGGAAGAAGGCAGAAGGGAAGAGATTTAAGGGTCTGCCCGATGCCAATGGGTAGTCGCGCCCCTGAGAGGATGTTTGTAAAGTCTAAATTAATACCAGCCCTAGCGATTAGAAATCGCACGCCAGTTGCTACAACGCGGGGAACCCGCGCAACGCACTGGCTTGGCTACACAGACAAAACCCACCTCCGTGGGTTAAAAAACCCTAATTTTCTGTTAGTCCGCCTACGCGGACTAAGCCTGTGTAGTAGCGAATTATATTCGCCCAAAACTTTTAAAACATCCTATGACTTTAGTTATGAAAAAATAAAAAATATGTATTTCGAGACGCGCAACGCAAGAAATGCTACGTCCGTGGTTGTTGCCCCTGAATGCGCGTTATGGGATTTCCTTCTGCCCTCTGACGAATTCCTTCTGCCTTGCCGCCCTTGGCGGCTTCACAAATTTCTTCATTTAAGCTTTCTTGCCCCCGTGGTAATTAAAGGGAGCAAAGCGCTGTAATCAGGCAAAATTTACCAGGAGGGGGCGGGATACATAAATCAAAAAGTACAAAATCATCTGAGACGACTTTAAACACCTTATTAGTATTATCTACTGACTCCTTCACAAAATATTCACTTTCTTTTTTTATACTTATAAAAGAATTCAGGGTGCTATCGATCAAAGACCCTTATACAGGGTGTCTACTCATAAATGTCACTGTTTATGTAGTTGCTCACCAACTCTTTCTGAAGATATCAGGGGGAGAAGGTGGGCATTTTTTTGCTCTTCTATTCCAACTACATAGATGTTATCGGGAGAGGTACTGCCACAAATGATGTTGACATCATCAGTTCGCGCAACGGTCAGCGCGTTGCTCTAGCTGTATTCATAGCCGATTCCAAAGCTCCTTTGTCTGAACGCGAGAAAGTTATGTCCGACATTGTCTTGGCAGTGGTAAAAGCGATACAATAGACCTCATAATAAGTTGTACTTGCCTGACCTAATCAATCGGACACGAGTCGCTATGCCTTGAAAATTGTTTACTTAAGAGGCGGCGATCGCTACCCAAAAAGAGTCCCGTTAGCTAGTACCGCTCCCTTGGAATTTAAAATTTAAAATTTA
>CAZZXJ010000241.1:0-8838 GCA_964657905.1 uncultured Stigonema sp. | reverse complement strand
CTCCCCCCCTCCTCCTACATAGACCCGGTACGTGCGGGATTGATAGCTGATTACTGCTTTGTGCCACATCCTGAACGCCCCAATTTGCTGCCCGTGACAGCGTTTGACCGCTGGGATAGACTTGGCTACGGAGCTACTACAGCCTATAGAGAGATACTCCAGTGGTTAGAAGAGCAGCGATCGCAACAGGAGATGCGTTTGATTCCTAGTCCCATTTCCCTCTTAGACAGAGCAATTCAACGCTTTTTATGGAATGGCAGCAATCTCCCCTACGACCAACTGTCAGCACTGCGGGAATTGCTGGAAACAGCCCAACATTATTGGGAGATTGATACCAGGCTCAGGCAGATCCCCCCTTCTGTTCTCCCCATTAATGGGGGGACTGGTTCCGATCTACCTCATGCCAACATTGCCGAATTTATACAACTGCTGCGACGTGGTACCATTACAGCCAACCCCTATCCTGTGCGTCCCATCGGACCTGCCGCTAATGCAGTCACCTTGGCAACAATCTTCCAATACCGCTCAAGTCGGCGATCTCACCGCTGGCATTTCTGGTTAGATGCTGGTTCACCCTTGTGGGCAAAAGGCGGTGCAGCTACTTTGTTCGGAGCACCATTTTTTCTCCAACAAAGGCTTGGAGAACCTTGGACAGCAGAAGATGAAAAATTGGCACAAGAACAACGACTGCAAAGAATTTTGGCAGACTTGCTTTCTCGTGTATCCGAAAGAGTTTATTTGTGTCACAGCGATTTAGCTGTGAATGGGCAAGAGCAACTAGGTCCGCTGTTACCTTTAGTCAATGCTTGTGTTCCGCTCATTTCTGATTTTAATGCCGCTTGATAGTTCCAAAATCGTAGGTAGTGTTAACCAAGCACAGGATAGTCCGTTTGGCCATCGCATCTCTCATGGCGCTGACCCACAAAACGAATTCATCGCCCGTGAAAAATGAGTGCGATCAGCTCACGCAGACTCGCTAAGATATAAACAGTCTATCAGCCTTAAAAACTTTTGAAGAGTTCACTAGATGAAAACTGTTCCTCAAGTGACGGCTCAGCAGGCTCAAGCAGCAGTCAATCAGTTGATCAGCGATTACTTGCCTGATCGCTTTACTGCTGATCAAGCCCAACTCTCTGTGATTGTACTCCGTTTGGAACAGAAGCCCTGAGAGGGGTTGGGGAGTCAGCGCTGCTGGAGGGTTTCCCGCAACTCACGGCGACTGGCGTGGAGAGGTCGCTTATTATAAGTATTCAAGCGAACATGATATCATATCAAATCCGGTAGCATTTAAATAATTAAAAAACCGCAAAGACGCTGAGGGCGCTGAGAAAGAGGAAAGAGAAATAATTTTGATACCACCGGATTTGATATAATAAGTATTGGCACTGATAAGTCGCTTATTTAGTCTGTATAGTACATAAATACTGTCTGACCATCGCATTTTATCGAAACGTGCCCTTTGATGGTGCGGAATGTGGGTTTTATGTGAGTTGTAAACATTACTTTTTTTAACGAACCGGCAAGACACTCCTGTTCGCCCAGAAATGAAACACTTGTGTTCACGAATTATTTAGGACTGCTATAGATTGTTAAAAATTTGTATCCAAATTATTTTTTATAGCTTCAAAGAATTACTCTAATATAATCCTCTATCATCAACCTTCATTAAAAATTATGTTTGGTATTATTTGGGGTATTGTCGTTCTACTGTTTGCTTTTTGGGCATTAGGGTTATTCTTGCATATTGCGGGGAATTTAATTCATGTCGTGTTAGTTTTAGCCATTGCTCTTGCTATCTATAATTTTTTCCAAGCGCGGGATGTTTAGACACACAACCTGAGAGCTAGTTGTAGCTTAGCGTTACCAACGTCATCGTTGGTAACTATCACGCACCAGACAGCTATTTAATAGCATAGCTGTCGGTTTTCTCTACCGCTATAGTACTAATTTTTCAATAAAATATTAAGTAAGGTAAAGATCTAAATTCAGAGTTAAAATCAATGGTGCTATTCGGATTTGGTAAAAAACTAACCATACCCTCTCCAGGGGAAGCTTTGCCAGGACGGGCAGAGCCTATGTCAGTACCCGCCAATCACTATGTCAACGGTAATCCGCTCAAGCCTCCTTATCCAGAGGGAATGGAGACAGCAGTGTTTGGTATGGGGTGCTTTTGGGGAGCAGAACGCAAATTCTGGCAACTGAACGGAGTTTTCACCACCGCAGTGGGTTACGCCGCAGGTATAACCCCCAACCCCACCTACAAAGAGGTATGTTCCGCACAGACAGGTCACAATGAAGTGGTGCTGGTTGTCTTTGACCCCAAAGTGATTAGTTATTCCGAGTTACTAAAAGTATTTTGGGAAAATCACAATCCCACCCAAGGAATGCGCCAAGGTAATGACGCTGGTACTCAGTACCGTTCAGGGATTTACGTGTATTCTGACAGCCAAAAGCAACTAGCAGAAGCATCGCGGGAGGCTTATCAGCAAGCACTTAACGCCGCAGGCTATGGGAAGATTACCACTGAAATCCTCGATGCTCCTGAGTTCTACTACGCTGAAGGCTACCATCAGCAGTACTTGGCGAAAAATCCCAACGGCTACTGTGGGATAGGGGGAACCAATGTTTCTTGTCCTATAGGAATAGCTCAATCGTAATGCGAGCGAGTGGTTAGTTATTCTTGTAGATTGTTTATACGGCACCCAGAATTATTTCTCACTTCTTTATATGTGGGTAATTGCTGATTCTGAGGTGCTCTTTTGAGAGCAAAACCTTTTTATTGAGGTAGTGCTTTGTTGCTAGTACCGCCTAGCGGAATTAAAAATTAAAAATTAAAAAGCTTGAAATACAAGGGTTTTGGCTGTTTGAGATGGTAGCGTTATTTCCGCCGTCATGTACTAGTACAGGGGGCGCGTAAATAAACTTACCATTTCAAACACGCACAAGCTTTGATATATAAACATGAGTGACTTTTGACGAACGCGCGGCGGTACTAGCCTGTTTTCACCAATAGACCCGCATCCGTGGGCACACACCACCTAAGGTTGATAATTCAGGTGACGATCTAAGAACTTGTACGCTCTCGAACGCATCTCCTCAGAGAATACATGCTTACCGGGATAGATTTGCCGTTCAAGATTGCCATTAACAAATGCCGATTTTGCATATTCATAAATGGCTTCGATATTCCGACTCATCCTATCATTATCAGTACCAAGGATGAGAAGGTTGCACGGTTCTACTAGGCGCACAACATCTTGAACATCGCCGCTAGCCAGAAAATTGGGAATCACGTAATCAAACTGCATCTGGATGTTATCGGACAACATTTCCTTAAATGTCGTAGACCCGCAGTTACTCACTGAAACCTTGATTCTTTTATCAAACGCTGGTGCAAACAGCGCTGTTCTACCCCCGTATGAATGTCCGATGAAGCCAATTCTCGTTGAGTCTACTTCGGGAAGACTCTGAAGCAGATCGATGCCGACACTGATATCAAACAACACCTTTGCAAGTAGGGTTTGTCCTCTCATCAACCTCTTGTGAAGTTGGTGAGCGTGATAAAGTACGGGAGCGGCTTCAAATGCTCTTTCTTCAAAGCAAATTGCATCAGAGGCTAGGGTGACATACCCCCGTTCTGCCAATTCCTTTGCATAGGCTTGGTCAGGTGAGCCAGCAAGCCCTACAACCTCACTTTTGCCCAGAAGCCAGTTATTCCCATGTTGATGAAAGCAATATATTGCAGGCAATGGTCTGCGGGTAGCTTTTGGAAGGCAGAGAAACGCACCAATCGTTTCTCTCGCCTCG
The DNA here is from genome assembly GCA_964657905.1 of uncultured Stigonema sp. GTDB lineage: Bacteria > Cyanobacteriota > Cyanobacteriia > Cyanobacteriales > Nostocaceae > Stigonema. The sequence goes on along the minus strand of CAZZXJ010000241.1, from coordinate 5,031 downwards.
GCTGAATAAGCAATTTTTTTACGAATGAATGTCCCGCAATCTACCTCCTCAAATACGTGCAGATCCAGTTCAGTTTTTGTGGGCATTGCACCAAGTAAGGAAAGTAAGTCGTCTCTGTTCATTACCTTCAACAGTTCCTCTATAAGTAGGTCGGCACAAATAAATCATCATTGGTTCGTAGTAGCGCTGAGAGCGCACTCTTTGCTCTAACTACAAGCGGAATCTGTCATTTTACAAAACTTTACATAGTTTGTCTTATTCTCGCCCACCTACTTATTACCCCTGACTCCTGATTAGTAGTTAGCATCTCTGTGCTGGAGGTCACTGATCTTCTGGTGATCGCTAATTTCTTCTGTTGGTGGTTCACTTTTGATTTTTTCTTCTTCCCACGAGTAGTTGCATAGCTTGGTCCGAACCACTGTACCAAGCGTTGCGTTAATAGCAAAGGCTAGAGTATCGGTAAAAAGAAAATCCATAGCTTGGTTAATCATAAGTTCCTCTTGACCTTCTTTTTAGCTTCGATTCAGATTTGATGGATTTAACTTCACAACGCAAACTGCCTTTTCCGGAACCGAATTAAATTTGCTTCATAATTTTTGAGTTGAGTACAGTTTGGATAGCCTGATCAAGGAGAACGAATTGTTCGTTAAGTCCTTCTTACTTCGCCTCCAACAACATCAAAGTATTCGACCTCTTTTTCTATGTCGAATACCTTGATGTTAAATACCAGAGTACAGTTCCATATTCCGGAAAAATATTTTCGTTTATTTACGCCGACTTACTTACTTTGGCTGACCCACCCTGCAAAGCCTCGCAGGATAGTGATGTATATTCTGCATAATATCAAAGCCGTGGATCTACGGCTTCGCTCTCAAGTGCTAAAATGCCGAAAACGCATTCATGCACACGACGCAGGGGAGCATGGACGACAAATCGCTCCAATGCCTCAACACCCAAGGCAAACTCGCGCATAGCAAGAGAACGCTTGAGCGATAACCCACGTTGGCGCAAACGTTGCAAATTCACTGGCGTTGAGTATTCAGGACCATAGATAATCCGCAGATATTCCTGTCCTCGACATTTAACCGCAGGCTGTACAATGCCACGATTACCTTTGACAATGAATTGCATCGGCTTGGTGACCATACCTTCACCCCCCCCAAGGGTGAGTTCTTCCCACCAGTGAATTCCCTCTGCCTGACTGCTGGGGTCGGTCAAATCTATCACCTTGTTGGTGGTTGCAAGCAGTAAGTCAGGGTCAGACTTGGCAATTTTCGCGGCTTGTTCCATGTGCCAGCGATGATCTTTATCGGTATGGACAGATCCCTCCGTTGCCAGGATGTGGAAAGGAGCTAGCTTCAGGTCGGAAATATCATTAACTGACCAACAGTAGCGACGGTAAGCACTGACGTACTGCTTTGCCATCTGTGCTCGTTGTTGGTAGTGAGTGAGTTGAGTACTGACCTCAAGGTTGCGATCGCTTGCTTGTTGCAGTACGTTAACGGCATTGCTTAGGGCAATGCGTGATGCTACCCCAACTGCTGCATATTGTTGCCGTAGAAGCCCCTGCGCCTTAGCTGACCAAGGCATGAGTTCGCAGTCAAGACAAACCCAGTCGGTATTGAATGTCTCCCAAAAGCGACTTTGGCAAAGGGCAGCATTGACCCGCGCTAGGATTTCTACCTCCAATCTAGGCTCGAAAAAGCGCCTTCCTGTGCGGGTGTAGCAGATACCGATGCCCTCATCCACCACACCAAAGCGTTTTTGGGCAGATGACAAATCCCGGCAAACAATCACCACTGCCCGTGAACCCATATGCTTTTCTTGGCAGATAACTTCAGTAATTCCCTGGTTCTGATAATAAGCAAAGGCTTGTTGAGGATGTTCCAAGAATCCCGGTTCTGGGGATGTTTCCACAGGGGACATGGTCGGCGGTAGGTAGATGAGCCATTTAGGGTCGGCGGCAAAACGGCTCATCACCTCCAATGCTGCGATCGCATTCTCTTCCCGGATTGTGATACTGGACACCAAGCGGGTAGCGATCGTGCGCTTACCGAGTACGTCCTCAATATTAAGCACATCATCCAGTTCTTGCTGGACAGTCCTCCCTACTCCCTGTACGGGCGGGGTCACCCCGCCCCTACCTACTCCCCTAATTGGTCTGACAGGTTCGCAGTAAGTGTTCTGAGCAAGAACGCTCACCAGTTCCTTTTCTGGATAGCGCAAGGCAGTCAGTTTTCCTCCAAAGACGCAGCCAGTATCAATATCAATAGTGTGATTCAGCCATTCTGGTTCTGGCACAGGAGTGTGTCCATAGACAACCATCGCCTCGCCTCGATACTCTGCTGCCCAGTTGTAGCGAACGGGTAAGCCAAACTCGTCAATCTCGCCAGTGGTTTCGCCATACAGGGCAAACTCGCGCACAGCACCAGACCCCCGTCCTTGCATCTGTTGCTTCAGCCCAGCATGGGCAACTACGAGCCGCCCTTCATCTAGGACGTAGTGACTAATAAGGGAATCCAAAAACTCCTTAAGTTCTTTGGTAAATGGTTCGCGCACTGTGTCAGGCATTGCTTCAATCTCTGCCAGGGTTTGCTCTAACCCATGATTAACCCGAACATTTTTACCCCGTAGTTTCCGCAACAGCTTGTTTTCGTGGTTACCAGGAACACAGAGAGCCGTACCTGCTGCAACCATGTTTCGCACCAGCTTGACAGTATCTAAGATGCGTGGTCCGCGATCTACCAAATCACCCAGAAAAACGGCGAGGCGTCCCTGAGGGTGGTAGTAGGTGGGAGTGTCCCAAACAGAGGGGGGAGACAAGGGAGCAAATTCCCCCTTGTCCCCCTTGTCCTTCTGATAGCCTAACTGTTGTAGTAGTGCTTCGAGTTCGTCGCAACAGCCGTGAATGTCACCAATGATGTCAAATGGACCGTGTTCGTGCTTGCGGTTGTTCCAAAGGGGTTGGCGCTCAATTTCTACGGCTTCAACTTCTGATATAGAGTTGAGGATGTAGACGTAGCGGAAACCTTCCCGTTCTAAACTCCGCAGGGAACGCCTGAGATTGTGTGTGTGACGCCGCACGACATGAGAACCAAACTGGCGATTAGGACGTTGCTGGTTGCGTTCATGGCACAGTTCTTCTGGCATGTTGAGGACAATGGCGACGGGAAAGCAATGATACTGCCGTGCGATCGCCAGGAATTCTCTGCGATCTTCTGGCTGAACGTTGGTAGCATCTATTACCGTCAGATTTCCTGCTGCCAGTCGTTTAGCGGCAATGAAGTATAGCACATCAAAGGCATCGTGAGAAGCAGATTGGTTATTTTCGTCATTGGACACCAACCCTCGACAAAAGTCTGAGGACAGTATTTCAAAGGGCCGAAAGTGCTTGCTGGCAAAGGTCGATTTACCGGAACCAGAAGCACCGATGAGGACAACTAGAGAAAGTTCGGGAATAGTTAATTTCATATGATCTACGCTTGAATGCTGATGGTGTTGGGTAATGGGTAATAGCAATCAACGGATAAAGACTCCCATCTGGGTGGGTGAGCCGACAATAGGGTCTTCCAATCCTATAGGTTGAAATTGCACCTTGTAGCCAAAACGTTCCCCCACAGAGTTTGCCCAGTTTTGGAACTCCCCTCTTGTCCATTCAAAGCGATGGTCTTTATGTCGCAGATTCAGCGCAGGCAAGTTTTCAAACTTAACGTTGTATTCAATGTTAGGCGTTGTTACCAGCACTGTTTTGGGTTGGGCAAACTCGAATACCACCCGCTCAAAAGCAGCAAGGCGCGGTAGGTCTAGATGCTCTATTACCTCAATCACCGTAGCTGCATCGTATCCAGTGAAACGTTTATCTTGGTAGGTGAGTGCGCCTTGAATGAGTTGCAGACGGTTCCATTGGTTACGAGGTAAGTGCAGGCGGTCTAGTCGCTCTTGAGTAATTAAGAGCGATCGGTAGGAGACATCGACACCTGTAATCTGCTCAAAAAAGCTATCTTGCATGAGAATTTTCAACAAATTACCCTGACCGCAACCTAAATCAATAATCCGCTTTGCGCCACTTTTCTTCAAGGCAGTAAATACGGCATTCAATCGCTGCTGATTTAGGCTCATGGGCTTTTCCACCGCCGCTTCTTCCTGTGCATGGCTTTCTTGCGCACTGTCTGGATCGGGTTCATCATCCTCTGCGATCAGTGCTAATGCAGCACGAGTCAGGTGGCGTTGTCGTTTTAGATAGCGATAGGTAATTTGTTCTCGTGCTGGATGGTCAGATAACCAACCCTCTCCATGACGTAGGAGCTTTTCTACTTCTTCATCACCCACCCAGTAGTGCTTATCGTCATCCAATACCGGGATCAGCACGTAGAGATGACTCAGCAAGTCTGCAAGGGGTAGGGTGTGCTGCAATTCTACGGTGTAATATTGGCTTTGCCCCCAATCAGGAAATTCCTCATCTAAAGAGTGACCTTGGGCACTTATGGTGTAGCCCAACGGTTCAAATAGTTGGCGCAGGAACCCTTCACCACCTCGACAGGGTAAAACACTCAGTTTTGCTAACAGGGGTATAGGGGTTTGTGTCAGATCGGGTCGTTCTTTGCAGCGACCTGCTAATGCTGTACTCAATACTTGGGCGATCGCCACACTCAGAAATGAAGATGCAACGTAGGGGCGATCGTTCACGTACTGTTCCAGCATTACACTGCGTCCGCGCACTAACTTGACTGGGTCAACATCCAACAGTAGCGCCGCCGTGCATTGCACTTCGCTTACTTCCGGATAGAAGAAGTGCGCCTGTCCAAAGGAAAGGGAAAAGGATTGGCATCGGTCTGGGTGTTTATGCAGCAGATACCCTAGATCTGTTGCTGGGTGGTGTGTGGTTGTAATGGTAAGCAGCATGAACTTTCAAAAAGGTTCATTGTCAGAGCATAACCATTACTACCGCTTAACAGCAAGTGATTACGGAAAAAATTCTCAGCTTACCATTTGCTGGTAGCAACTTCGGTACTGCCAAAAAACTGTCACTCC
>CAZZXJ010000240.1:1271-8846 GCA_964657905.1 uncultured Stigonema sp. | reverse complement strand
CCTATCCTACGGTGAACCGCTGGGAAAGAGGACGGGTTAAGCCCTCACCGATGGCAATGCAGCGGATTGAACAAATGTTGCACTCGTTGGGCGATCTGGGGAAGGACTTACTGGCGAAGTACTCTAGGCAGTAAGCAGTGCAGATATGAGGTAGTGATCGCTCGAATAACGCTCACCGCAGATATAATATGGCGTCGTACTAAGCGTGCGATCGCCACTATGAAGCTGCCAATTCGAGAGTAATTACAGCAACGGTTTTGGAGCAAAGACTTTTTTAAACAGGGGTAATACTGAAATGGTAGAGCGACTACTGCAACTAGATGACGTTCGGCATACCGACACACCAGAAAAAATAGCATCTTTATTTCAGAAAATTGGCTACAACGCGAATGCCCAACAGTTAGCTATTGATGACTTGGAGCTACCGCAAAGGAGTGCTGAAGCTATCTGGGATGCGTACATGATTGCCGATTACAAGAGAGGCAGCGAGTCGCTACAAGTCTTGCTATTTCAGTTAGATTCTGATGAGTGGCAATCTCCTAGCGTTGCCAGTAACCGGATGCGATCGCTTGCCCAAAGTCTTTGTAGACGATCCTCAAATTTCCTGCTCTTGGGTACAAAAGACTATGACCAATTAATGTTGGTCAACCCACGAAAGACCTTTGATAGCGACATGAATCTGAAGGTCAACATCCGCAAACTACTGATTGACCGCATTAATCCTACCAACTACGACCGGGATCGATTAGAAGCGATCGCCGCTCGTGACCTCTCTCCCCAAAAACTTTACGATGCTCAGTGTGAAGCTTTTGATGTTGAGAAGTTGACCAAAGAGTTCTATAAAGGCTATCGGTCAATTTTTGAAGAAGTGCAGCGGGTGATTAAAGCCAACAACCCTCACCCCTACTTTGAAGACAAAAGCCGCCTGCATCAGTTTTCTCAACGATTCTTGGGGCGGATCATGTTCCTTTACTTTCTACAGAAAAAGGGGTTTTTGGGAGGCGATCGCAATTTCCTTAAAAGTAGGTATCCCAAACGCTCTCTTGCAGAAGACACTGATTTTTATACCGATTTACTAGAGCCAGTATTCTTCGAGATACTCAACCAGCAACGTCCAAATCACGAGTCACCTTGGGGCAAGATTCCCTACTTAAATGGTGGATTATTTGACCGGGATTATGGAGTTGATGTCAAGGATGCATCTGGACTGGAAACACCACCCCAAATTCAACTACCAAATTCTCTGTTTGACCCTTCCGGTGAAAAAGGCATCCTCAAGTTTTTCAATAGCTACAACTTCACCATTGCGGAGAACGTCCAGGGGGATGAAGAAGCTGCTGTTGACCCGGAGATGTTAGGGAAGGTGTTTGAAAACCTTCTTTTGTCTGAAGATCGGGGGCAAAGTGGCACATTCTATACACCACGAGGAATTGTGCATTTTATGTGTGTGGAGTCGCTCTCGCGCTACCTAGCAGACTCTAGCGGTATGGATGTTGAGGCAGTCAAACAACTCATGGAAGCTGACCTTGATTTGCCTGATGCCCACTTTAAGCAACTGCTAACAAAGGAACAGGCGAAGAGACTAAAGCAAGCCTTGGAGTCAGTTAAGATTTGCGATCCGGCGGTTGGGTCTGGTGCTTTTCCACTGGGAATGATGCAGGTGATGTTGGCAGTACGGCAGGCGATCGCCCGACGGGAGGGGATGACTGTGCAGCGGGGCAGTCTCATCATTAGCGAGTGGAAGCGAGACATCATTGCCAATAACCTGTATGGGGTGGACATCAAACCAGAAGCAATTGAGATTGCCAAGCTACGGATGTGGTTATCACTAGTAGTGGACATTCCTACTGTTGATGATGTGGAGCCATTACCCAACCTTGATTACAAGCTGATGTGTGGGGATTCACTCATTTCTACGATTCATGGGGAAAGGTTGATTCCTGACCCTACTAGAAACCAGCAGACAATGCTAGCTGTAACGCCAGTACAGGCAGCTATTCAACCTTTGGTAGACCTGCAGCACCAGTATTTTACATCTCATGCTGATGAGCGAAAAAGTCTCAGGGAAAGGATTATAGAGGCGGAAAAGAATGTGTTTCGAGTGGCGATCGCTGACCGTCGGCAGTATTGGCAGACTGAGCAACGTAATTTGCAGCAGGACATTAAACGTTTGAAGGGGAAAACTAGTCGCGCTCAGACAGCAAGAGATTGTTAATAAGCTGGGGGAGTTGGATAACATTGCAGATGAGGTGGAAAGGGGGATGCGATCGCTCAACTTCTTTCAGTGGCATTTGCAAACAAGGTACGTGGTGGTTATTTAAGAGCATTCACCGACTATATAAAACAGATTCCTATCCCCAGCGCTTCAGAAACAGATCGGAATGCTATCGCCTCTCTTGTGCAAAAATGCCTTAATGCCAAGGGTCAGGAAGTTGCTGACTGGGAAGCAGAAATTGATGACCGAGTAGCACACTTATACGAGCTTACTGCTGAGGAAATTGCACAAATTAATGGTCAATGAAAAGTATAAAATAAATAATTAGTAAATGCTTTGAGAATAATATGGATATACAAAGATTGTATGCAAAATTAGAACAAATGCTAAGAGAGGAAGTTAAAGATAGTTTTCCGCATGAATGGGATGAAGATTATATAACTCTTAAAATTCTATCTGAATATCGTAAAAAATTTAGCTCAATAAAAATGGTGGATGTATTTTCAATACCAATAAAAATAGAATCCTTGTCGTATAAATTGAAAGGGAAGAATGAAACAAGATTTGGTGATATAGCTTTTCTACTTAGAATTCAGTATCCTGATAAAAACTTAGAGGGTGTTGCTTTCCTTGAAGCTAAGAAAATGCATCAGTACAAAAATATTTTTGATGCTATTAAACATGAGCAGTTAAATAGAATAATGAGTAATGCACCACGTTCATTATTACTAATGTATGATTATCGACCAATACATCAATATTATCCATTTCTTGCTGAATCTAATTTTTTCCTGTTAGAACAATATACACACACTGCTGTAATACCTATTAGTTTAGCTACTTCCATTAAGGATAAAAATGAGAAATTATACAGGTTTTCAGTTCCATTGTCTTATCAAATTCTATATAGATATTTTCGAGGACTAGATTTAGAATTTTCTCAAAAAGCGTTAGAAATTGCGAAAGGCTATAACAGAGAATTTGGTACACCTCAATATCTTGTAGTTGTATCTGTTGCTTATGGTGAGGTTAATAGTCCAGACTTTAGAGAATTTAATCGCAACATTTTTACACCCATTGACTCGACTGAGATTGAGTTTTAAGATTAATGGCACTACCTGACTACATAGATAACTCCCGCCACAAACTCGAAGCTGTTCTCAAAGAGCTAATCTTAGGCGATCGCCAAACTGACCTCGACATCGCCACAGGCTTTTTCCGCATCGAAGCCTGGATACGTTTAGAGCAAGCCTTCAACACACTCACTAACCTACGGCTTCTGATTGGGCGTGACCCCGCCATTCTGCCAGCAGAACGCAACACCATTGACCTTACACGCTACTTCCGCCGCAGCGTCCAGGGTCAGCTAGAGTCAGAAGATTTTAATCTGGGATACAAACGCCAGATTGACCGCTTAATTGCCTATCTGCAACAAAATCACATCCAAGTCAGGCTGTTTGGTGTATTAAGTGAGGGAACCCCCTTCCTCCACGCCAAAGCTTACATCTTCGACGACTATAGCATCATTGGTTCCAGTAACCTCACGCCATCAGGTTTAGACGGCAACACAGAGCTAAACGTGTTGATTAAGCAGACTGCGATCGCTCGTGACCTCCGCTCCAACTGGTTTGAAAAATTCTGGAATGACAAGAGCGTTGACACCGACTACAAAGCCAAACTAATTGATGCCCTCAATGCCTCCAAGTTTGGCAGCAAACCTTACACGCCCTATCAGGTGTTTGTCAAAGCACTGTACGAACTATTTAAAGAAGATACAGGACCAGAGGGGAGCGATCGCACTTCCCTAGAACTGGCAAGTTTCCAACAAGAAGGCTTTGAACGAGCTGTGAGACTTTTGGAGCGTCATCGTGCTTGTATTGTGGCAGATGCCGTGGGCTTGGGTAAAACTTTCATCGGGTTACGACTGCTGGATCACTATTTAATTAAGGACAAACGCCCTGGTTACGTTCCCCGTGCGGTGGTGGTCTGCCCTGCCCAGCTACGAGAATTGGTGTGGATGAAGAAGCTAGATGAGTTTGGCATTAAAGCTGATGTCATTTCCCAAGAGGAAATCAGCCGCAAGCACTTTAATGTGAAGCGCTTCAGCAAGTATGACCTGGTGCTGGTGGACGAATCCCACAACTTCCGCAACTCAGCTACCAATCGTTACCGTAACTTACAGCGGCTCATTGGCAGGGGTAAGCGCAACAAGCGAGTGGTGTTACTAACGGCGACGCCGATTAACAATAGCCTATATGACCTCTACCATCAGATTTTGCTACTGACCCGTAACAACGAGACATACTATCGAGAGTGGGGCATTAGTAACCTGAGAGGTTATTTCAAAGAGCTAACCAAAGGCAGCGTTGAAATTACCGAGCTATTACTGCAAACAATGGTCAGGCGATCGCGCCAGGACGTGATTAAACGACAACAAGCGGGAGAGCAGATTTTCATTGCTGGTAAAGAGATCCACTTCCCCAAACGCCAGTTAGAACAGTTTACTTACAACTTTGAAGACAGCTTCCAAGGGCTTTACGCAGAAATTGCTTACCAGATTGACAAGCTTAATTTAGCGCCTTATAACATCCGGGCATTTAAGAAAAAGAAAAATCAGCAAGATGAAGCCCAGGTCAAGCGCAATGAAGCCCTGGTGGCGCTGATGAAATCTCTATTTCTTAAGCGCTTGGAAAGTTCGCTCATTGCCTTTGAAAACAGTATTTCCTACCAGCAGCAGTTCCAACATGCATTCGATGGTATCTTGCAACAAGGAAGATTGTTAGACAGCGAAACTTTCCGCAAACTCTTAGCAGTGGAAACCGATGAAGAAGAGAACGTTGAAATTGATGAACTCATCGGTTCTTTGAAAGAAATTGACCCAAAAGAGTATCAAATCAATCAACTTTTAACACAAATTGTAGAAGACTACCAAGTATTGGAAGGCATTCTCCTAAAACTTCAAGCAATTCGTGCTATCGTCACAATACGCCAAGACTACGATCGCAAACTGGTAGCATTCAAAGATTTGCTGCTGCGCCTCAAGGGTCAAAAGGTATTGGTGTTCAGCTATTTCAAAGACACTGCGGAGTATGTATATAAACAACTACTGGCAGACCAGGACTGGTTAGCAGCAATGCAAGTTGACAGGCGATCGCCTACCATTGACCTAATCACCGGGGCAACTCCTAGCCAGCAGCGATTTGAACTCGTCAAGCGCTTCGCACCGAAAGCTAACTGCCATAATGACGAGGAATTGCAAGTTTACCAAAACCAGGGAATTGACATTCTCATTTGTACTGATGTGTTGTCAGAAGGACAAAACCTGCAAGACGCTGGGGTGCTAGTTAACTATGACTTACACTGGAACCCAGTACGAATGATCCAACGGGCTGGTAGGATTGACCGCTTAGGAACGGACTTTGACGAACTGTTTATTTATAACTGCTTTCCAGAAGAAGGTTTAGAAACACTCCTCGGCTTAGTCGCTCGTCTCCAACTGCGAATTGCCATGATTGATCGGGAGGTAGGACTCGATGCTAGCGTACTGGGGGAAACAATTTCTGAGCGATCGCTTGAAGAACTGCGGCGGCTTAAAGAAGCAGACACGGATGCTGAAAAAGCTGAAATTTTAGAAGAATTAGAGCAAATAGCGGATTTAGTCTCCCTTGATGAAATGCGCTTCCCCCTACTGGAGTTTATTCAGCAAGTGGGTAAGGAAGCAGCTGAGGAAATCCCATTGGGTATTCATAGCACGAGTGATCGCCTCCTTCGTGAGTATCCACATGGCGGAATTTTCCTTGCTTTCCGTGCTAGGAATAGACACTTTTGGCATTTCTATCCGCGTATTAATAGCGCTATCTCCACCGACCCAACCCGACTCGTCAGTGAGAAGCGTCAAATTTTCAGGTGGTTGCAGTGTACTGCTGCTGACTTTCCCAACCCTGATACTTTACCACCCGTCCAGTTTGACAACGCCATTTTTGCTGTCCTGAATGGTGCAGTGCGTAACTTACTTTCTGACCTTCAAAAGCGACAGGTAAGCGGACGGTTACCTGCAACACTTTCCAGGCTGCTACTAAAGGTGCAAACTGCCTTGACCCAATCTGAAGAACTGGCAGATACAGAAGCCAAAGAACGAGTATTGCAAACTATTACAGGAGTTAACCTTCGTACTTATGAAAAGGAGATTAAAGCTATCTGGGACAAGTTTGTTGAAAACCGAGACTTGGGTGTGCTGGTGGCAGACTTGGACGAGTTGTTTGTTGATCAGCAGCTTTACGACGAAATTGAGGAGCAGGAGGAGGATGTCAATGCCCTATCCATGATTAAGGAAGAAGAGGTGCAGCTTGTTTGTTACCAGTGGTTTAAGCCCCAGTCCTAGCAAATGAAATATTTAAAGGAGAAAATAAATGTGCAATTTTCATAATGGAATTGAAACTGAACTCGCCGCTCTAGGAATTGTACCTGGAATTATATTTATTGCACCTATAGTAGCTTGGGATTTAATAACGCGACGATTTCTTTGGACGGACTCATTGCTGCTAGAGTGCTTTTTAATAACTATTAAAAAGTAGATTTTGAGCCTAGTAATTTTAAGCCAATGTTAATTAAAAAGTCTTAATAGCAACGAGTAGTATAGGAGTAATCACTGTGAACATGACTGCTAAGAAATCAATTCCTGCTATAGATCATTTGAACAACAGTCCACGCAATTCTTATTTTTTAAAACCATGAAACTAAACTTTATTCATCCAATTAGCAGATTGAGCATTAAAAATGCCATTACTGTATTTTTACTAGCTTTTTTGGTTGGATGTGGGACTAATGAAAAGCAAACAAATTCATCTTTACCAACTTCAGCACCTTCTCTACCTTCTACAGAACCCACACCAAGTAATATAGTAACAAAACCTGAAGTTACAGCCTCACCATCTGTAACAGACCCATACCAAGATGCTATCTCGAAAGCTTTAGGTGCAGCAACCATTACTCAATCAGCACAATCGCAAGGAGATTGGAGTTTAATCGTTGGTATGTGGCAAGAAGCAATTAATTTGATGGAAACAGTTCCTAAAGCAAGTTCTAATTATGCTTTAGTAAAAACCAAAATTCAGGAATATCAAAACAATTTAAAATTTGCCCAGCAAATGGCTCTTAAACCTCCAGCAACAGCTAATCCAGAACCTTTGCAAAATAGGATATCTAATACAGTACCAACGCAAAATAATAAAAATAATGTACAACCTGTAATTGCAAGTCAAAATTTAAATTTTGCCCATCAAATAGCTCTTAAGCATCCATCAATAGCTAATCCAGAACCTTTGCAAAATAGGATATCTAATACAGTACCAACGCAAAAT
>CAZZXJ010000240.1:0-1171 GCA_964657905.1 uncultured Stigonema sp. | reverse complement strand
AATAAAAATAATGTACAACCTGTAATTGCAAGTCAAAGTTTAAATCAAAATTATTCTCTTAATACGTCAAATAAACAAACTATAGTTAGAGTAAATGCTACAAATATTGGTATAAATAAAATTTATGGATATCTAAAGTTAGTTGATTCAAAAATTGCAGGAACAGATAATAACTGTTATGGCACTGGTGGATTTGAGGATATTGAAGAAAGTATGCCAGTTACCATTAAAGATGGGCAAGGAAAAATATTAGCACTTGGAAAAACAAGCTATGGTAAACGACCTAAAGGACAATATTCAGAAGTTACTTGTACTTTTTATTTTCAAGTTAATAATGTACCGAAATCAGATTTTTATAGCATTGAAGTAGGTCGTCGTGGTCAATTGAACTATTCATACGAAGAATTAAAAAGTAAGAACTGGAAAGTTTCTTTTTCTCTTGCAAGTTCTAATTAAGAATACTGAACTTTTGGCAGCCAAAGACTGACGAACAAATAGCAGCTTTTAACAAAGCATGGAAAGCGATCGCCAAACTTAAAACAGCATAAATCTTTAGTATCTGTACTGGAGATCGACAACTTAATAAGCGAGAAACCAATGAAAAGTAGTTCAGGTATGCACATTAATCAGCAGGTCATTGAGATTACAGGGTATCCCGCCCAAATCTGGGCAAATATGTTAGTTCCAGTAAGAGGAAAAATAACTGTCAAAATTACTGGCGACACTCTTCAAGGAACAACTAAAACTGGCTTAGAAAAGAAAGAATCTTGGACACGCATTCAAAATATAGACTCTATTGAAATTCTAGAATCACCCACTTATGGACTGATAGTTATTGGATTTTTCCTAATCTTTTTAGGTTGGGGCGCACTAAATGGATTTTTGTTCTTGGGTTTAATTCTTTTTCTAGGAGGTGCTGCAATTATTGTGTTTGCGTTCAAGTATAAACGTCGATGTTTGGCAATTCACAGCCATCGCAATACACTTGTTATTTTTATGAATAATTATTCCTCAGATATTTATCAGCAATTTGCTACGAATGTACTGGCGATCGCCCGTAAGCTAAATTCACCTGTCAGTACACCACCAAGACAGGCTCAAACACAGACTCAGTAATAGACATCTCCGAAATAGTAATGTTTTGTGGTAAAAGAATATAATAGTATTTTTT
>CAZZXJ010000239.1:0-8858 GCA_964657905.1 uncultured Stigonema sp. | reverse complement strand
TCCGCAGCCCTAGAGTTAGAACTAGGACAACTAATGCCTGGACATGTTTGCTTTTTACACGCGATTTATTTCGCGGTCAGTTAAATGATTACAAAAATTGCCCAATATAATCTCTGCCTTTAGGATGTTCTAGTATAACTTATACAAATTATACGTATCGGGTCAATAATCCGGGGTAGCAGAAAAAAATAAAAAGGTGAGCAAGGTGCACAAAACGTTATAGCTTGTAGTACATGACGCAAAAACCACCAAATGACTCCTCAGTATTCGATCTGCTGCAAACCATCGACCCCTCAGGGATTGCAGACGAATCGATGCGTCGTACTGTAGAGATATTATTGAACCTCGTAGAGGAATTAAATTCAAAAATCAAAGGGCTGGAGTCAGAAAATCAGAGATTACGGGATGAAAACAACCGTCTGAAGGGAGAACAAGGGAAGCCAGAAATAAAAGCCAAAAACAACAAAGGCGAACAAGGCAACCACTCAGGGCAAACGCATCTAATTTAGGCAAATGTCTAGGCGGTGAGGGTTCTTGGCTGCTTACAAATTCGTCCAATACCATTCGATTGCTTTCGAGATATAACTTATGAAGGGCGATCGCTAATTTTATTGCTTAAACCTATAATATTTTATTTTTAGATAATATTTTTTGATATCAGAGATTCAGTCAAACAATATACATAATAATAACCGTTAACATACTTAGGCTTATTGGCAATGTTTAATAATTCTAAGTTTCAAGAATTTGCCCTTCTGTTAAAACTTTTGCTAAATAATTATTATCCATTGCCGCCAAAAACTGTTTGTTTTTCATGCCCAACTTTTTACTTTTTTCTTCCCCTAAAAGATTGACAGCTATATGACGCAGAACAGCAAAGTTTTGTGGTGCATTATCTTTTCTAATCCGGCAGTCATCCTCAGAAAATGCCACATCAAGCACCCAATGTAGGGAATTTTCGATGCCCCAATGGCTGCGGACTGACTGTCCTAATAATTTCGCGTTACCTACCAAGCTACTAATATAATAACGAGTCTCAACAGTAGTTTTACCGTTTACTGTTCGGACAGATTCCACCAAACAATACTTTTAAGATTTGCCCATCTTTGATTGGGATCTATCTTCTGTGCGATGTCTGATAACATTAAATAATGACGAATCTCTTCCCGTCCATGACTTTCTTCACGTGTTGAATAATCACTTTTATTACAACCCTCAAAACCTGTAGCAATTGCTTCTCGATTGGGACTGCTCTACATTTTTGTATAAATTGCTTTGATTCTTTTTAAGTGTAATTAAATAATCTCCTTCTTTTTCGGAGATTAATTTGACGATATCTTTCTGGCATCCCATTGCATCAATGGTGACAATGCAGCCAGAGATGTCTAGTATTTTGATTAATTCTGGAATCGCCGTAATTTCGTTGGATTTTTGCTCTAAGAGCCGTTGTCCCAAAACTAACCTTGATGCGGTTGCCCAAGCGCTGACCATATGGATAGCGCCTTTGTCCGCTCCTTGATCATAAGAGTGCCTTAACGTTTTTCCATCAATAGCGATGACTTCTCATAGGCGTAATTTTACTGATAGATTTTATCCAATTGAGAAAACACTGTTAAAACTGTTCGGGGTCAATCCTGGCAAACACAAGGCGCAAAAGTATCATGGGAAGGTATGCCATTTGGTAATTTTAAAAACTGTTGTAACCACTGTCGCTTTGCATGACCGTAAGTCTCTATTGCTACCCAATTATCTGCTCCACAAATGACGGAACTAATGGCGATGGTGATGAAATCAATTAACTTATGCTGTTTTGTGCGCTCTACTCTTGGATCTGACAAATCAGCAAAGTAGTCTGCAACTGTAATTTTGGGCTTCAGCTTCACGAGTTGATGCTACAGTTTTATACTTTTTTCACGAGTTGAGGATATCACCTTGTGCCATCGTATTCTTCTGCGATCGCCCTATCTGTGCGGCGAGTTTTTTATAAGCACATTAGTCATATTTTGTCAAGCTCATTAAGATGCGTTTGCCCTGGAGTATGATCAGAGCAGAAAACCGGGTTAAGCATTATTACATAGATAATACAAAAATATTTCATGGCTGAAACCCTTGTTTTCTCGTTAAGCAGCTACCTGGTAACTTGAAAAATCAGCCTTCTGTTATTTGATGATGTTAATTTTCATATAATTCAACCACGGGTAAACCTTTTTTGGGAATACTGCTGACAAAGCGTTCCCGAAGTGAGCCTAGTTTATCGGAGCAAATTAAACCCAATATGCCAAACAAAACTGCTATCAAAACTATTTTGATCGGCAGATTAATTGCTATTAATAACAACGCTAAAATTGTCAATCCTCCCGTCAAATTTTGACAAAAATTTTTGATTTTATCTATCAAAACTAGAGATTGCCGACAACTAGGGCAATGCTTTGTATGTCTGTGCCAGATATCGTATAATTGCTCATCACTTAATTCTTGAAAAGGTGCTTCTGCTACTCCTTGCCATGCAGGTTTACCACCGGCAAACTCATCTAACCATTTCCGAAAAGTAACAATGCCAACGTCAGCTACTGAAGGCATAAAATATGACTTTTGCCAAGTTCTATTCCCGATAGATTCGTTAACAGCTTGGGAGTGCATCATTGATAAATCTTGGTTACTCAACTTATAACTAGATGAATGTTTTAACCCAGTTTGTAAATATTTGGGCAGAAGCTCAAACCAGAAATTACGTTTTTGTGGAGGGCTATCAGCAATAAACTTACCAATTTGTTTACAATTACCTGATTTTGTCGGCACAAAATATAACTGAAATAAAGCAGATTTATCGTTAGAATATTTGTAGATTGTTGTATTAGAACAGGGTGGAGTGAACTTCCGAGTTGCATCCATATCTTTGTTAAAAATATTGTAACCAGAATGCTTTAAAGTAAAACCATCTTCAGCAGACATTTCTCCAAATACTTCAAAATGTTGTATGGGGATAGCTCTTTCCGGAGAAAATCCAGCAATCCCTTCATGCAAAAATTGGGCGTGAGAAGGGTCAAAACTACTTTCAACAGAGACAGTGTAACCAACAGGAACTTCTGACATAAACCAATCGGTCAACGAGCTATCAAGCTTAGATTCTGGCATCACCGCAGGTTGCTTTGAAGTGCTATCTTCAAAAGCAGTAGAACTATTATCTGCCCAGATCCATAGTAATCCTTGTAGCACTTGAGTAGGATATGTTGTTACTTGCGATCGCTCACTATTACAAGCAGTTTCTAAAGCCTTTTCATCACTCAACATGGGAATATTTGTACATTTTCCTATCCCATCAAAACACCAACCATGATGACGACACATTAGGTTTCCATTTTCATTGATACTTCCTAAAGATAACTGCGCCATTTTATGGGGGCAAGTATCATCCATTGCTACCCATTTTTGATGTTTATCTCTCCAGATTACCAGCTTTTTTCCAAGCAAAGTAATTGGGTTTGGATGAGAGGATTCCAGATAGCTGATAGGAGTTATTGGATACCACTGTTTAGCCCAGGAAAAGTTAGTCATCATCAAATTAATTAATGTATTCAACTAAGATTTGAAAGAAGTTTAAATTTAATCTTTGTGGGGATCAAACAGAGTATTTGTATAAATTTGGGATACTCCCGTTCGCACCAATTACAGGAAAAATCATTCTAGTTCATAAAGGAATAAAGGTCAATTGTTCCTGCTCTTGAGATTGGGTAATAATTTCTAAATGCTTTAGATGTTAGTAATATCTGTCCAACCTCTTTTGGCTAACATTATAGCTGCACCTAATCCCGTCGGTCCCCCCCCCGATAATGACAACGTTTTTCTGGTGCTGCACCACCCAATGCTAAACCCAATACCCGTGAATGAATATTGCTTATCTCTCTCAAACGCTCTCCATGACTTGATTGTGTGTATTTTTACTGAATTGTAGGAGATCGCCAAAGCCTTGACGGGGCGATTGTATTTTTGGTTGGGAGTTGTGTGGATTAAAAATTGCCGTTTGAACCAAAAACTTGTATCCCTTGCAAAATCAGGGTTTCTGGATTCCGATCAACTTCATTCACGGGTATTGTATTTAAGTGTGAATGCGTAGAACTGATTATTCGATACGCCTATGTTGTATTGGCCGTAGCCGGAGCCCCAATACACCGTACCATCAACTACTGCTGGGCCTGCAACCACTGACCCCCCACTGTTAAAACCCCACAGAATTTTACCAGTCTTTGCGTCCAATGCATACATGTTATTCTTGTCGCTCCCTGATGCCATCGAGCCTGCATACACGACTCCATTTGCTACTGTCAGTGGAGCCATATCGCTCCCACCTGCTGGGTCTGCCGTCTGCCAAATAATCTTACCAGTCGCAGGGTCGAGCGCACTCCATGACCCACCACTGGTAGTCTCACCCGAAGGCTCTAGCTTGTACTCCTGGAATTCCGAGTTTGAGATCGCGACATAAATTTGTCCCCCATCTGTAGCTGATCCCCACTGTATTCCACCCAAAGTGCCACCAGGACCAACGATTTGGCTCCAGACGACGTTGCCGGTATCCCGGTCAAGCGCCCAAAAGACACCGCTCTTCTGTCCAGCGCCGACTAAGTCGCGCTGTTTTCCAGCATTCTTAACAGAAAAGAGCATTGGTGCCTGACCGAAATCATAATCCGGGCCCTTTGGATCTGGGCAATTTACCGCACTACCTGTAAGGCAGGCAATAGTCCACGTATCATACCCTTGCAGCTTCTTCGACCATTTGATTGCACCGGTATCGAGATCAAGTGCCATGATCGCGTCAATATAATCATTGGAGTCGAGGCATTGCAACTCATCACTGGGCGTTTGCGAAGAGAGTTTCGAGATGCAATCTTTTACCGTCTGGGGCACATTGTAGTTATTACCTGTTCCAATATATACCAATTTGCGCTTTGGATCGATTGCTGGTGTGCTGCCCCACACTGCTGCGCCTGAGTAGCCACCCGGCTGGCCACCGTTGTCCGGTACGGTGTAGGTTTTCCACAATATCTTTCCGGTGGTCAAATCGACTGATGTCATGCTGCCACGGAAGGTGCAGCATGGGTAATTTGGATTTGCGCTAGCTTGTGTCTCTTCCACTGAGGCAACCCCAACGTATATACGGTTGCCATAAATAGCCGGCGACTGAGTGATGACAGCGTTTGGATGAGAGTCAAGTTTTGTCTTCCAGATTAGCTTCCCAGTATCAATGTTAATTGCCATCAGGAAGGCACCTTCTTGGCTGCCAATAATCACTTTATTCCCCTCGACCGCTGGACTGGTGCGCGAAACTGCTGTTGGGATATTTGGGTCGTTGATGTAGTTGGCAATACTATTTGACCAAATTTGTACACCTGTCTGGGCGTCGATCTTAAACAAGTTACCGCCCCAGTCAGGCACATATAAAGCTCTATCTAAGACTGCTGGCGTCGCTGAGATATCGCCACCTGTTTTGAAAACCCATTTAGGGGACAATTTCGCCACGTTTTCTGGTCTAAGGGATCTCTCATTTGCTTGATAGCGGGTATTGTTTAAGTTCTGACCACCCTCTCTCCACTGATCCCCCCAGATCCACTGACTTTCATCAGCACCACTAACAATCGTTGGCATGAAAAGGCTCAATGCCAATGTAACGATTCCAAACGCCCATTTACAGGATGAATAACTTCTAGTCACCATTACCAACCTCCACTGTTACCAATAAAACTAGGAAAACTAGATTTTTCGGAAATTTCAAGAAGTGAACTGAGTTCTGACACTTCCACCTTCGATTTGGTCATTGTTCACGATACTCTGTTAAGAATTGCCTTGACTAGGCTCAAGCAAAATCCCATCTTGATAAAACGAGAAAATAAGGGTTTCAGCTTCTAAAAATGCTTGTCTTACTCATGTAATATCTCTTAACCCGGTAACTAGCGCGAATGCTACTCATACCCCGAGATCACATGGCTTGGTCGTCTAGCTTCACGCCATCTTATTGTCCAGCTTTAACACGCTGCCCAGTGAAAGTGAAGTTCTCGGCTACCGGAGCATCATCATTAAGCGGATTCGCGTTTAGATCGTAATAGCGAAGTGTCGCTGTCGCTTGCACTATTCCATTTTTGGGATCAAATGTCGCATGAAAATCACCTCTGGCAATAGCTCCGGGTAATGTAGCTGTTGGGTAACTGAAGTTGAGTGCGATGGCAGTAATTTCTTTATCCGAAATACACTTCCAACTACCCTGTACATTACCGTAGGGTTGGATCGAGGGAGTGCCGCTTTGGATTGAGTCGGTGTCAATAAAGTTGCCATCTTGGGTGAATGTTATAATACTAGGAAACGAACCGAAGTCACCAGAGCTAGTGATGAGGTAGGTGCCTGTCACCAATTTGCGACAATCAGTTTTGGGTTGGGCTGAGACTTTGTGCATATTCATCATGTTTAAAATCATTACCAACTGTACACAAATCGTCAACCTAGTGAAAGCATTACGAATTTTCATTCTCAAACGTCCGCTGATCGGTACACAAATTTACTCATACCATCTTTTTGTTCATTAGTAAGCACATCTTTCCTAGCCTACAGCTAAGCACACATCCCCCATCATCCTCCTGCTTATTACCGCAAAGCTGACGAGTCCCGTTAAGTCTCTGTTGCAAGCTGCCAACCCTCACTCAAGTCGTGTAATTTTAACCAACCTCGCCATAGTACCTGGATACCAATAGGATCCAAACCCCGTGGAAAGTTCTCTGGGTGGACTACTGGCAAACCTCGAGTGCGTAGAATTCGTTACCCAACCGTTAAAAAGACTACTACCAAATGCAAAAAGGAACCAGCAAAGTCGGCTTGAGCTTTTGGTTTTTAGATTTTTTGATGTGTAGTTTGTCAATTCAGTGTTGTTGGGTCACTTTGTCATGGCTTAGTCTAAACTCCAGGGACTAAATTTCACAGAAAAAATAGAGAACGTGCCAGCCAAGCATTCCCGAATTAACAAGGTTTTCAAGTTCGCAGCAACTTTGCATAACAATAGAGCGGCGATCGCTCGCATTTGTGTGTATTCTTCGACTGGGACGGTAAGACCAGCTAGAGATGGGGTATGAGTAGCATTCGCGCTAGTTACCGGGTTAAGAGATATTACATGAGTAAGACAAGCATTTTTAGAAGCTGAAACCCTTATTTTGTCGTTGAGTAGTGACTCGATGATAAGTTTAAGTCAATGACCTTCGTTATCCGGAGAATCCTTACCTAATAAAGCTTTTAAGCTTAACCCGGTTTTCTGTTCCGATGATACTCATACCCCGGATACTGGTGCTTGGTGGTTTGGGTGTAGCAGGAGTACTCAAGCGCAAGCAAAAACAGTCAGATCTCACTCCAACAGGTCGGGTTGTTGGCGCACAATCATATCGTAGAGTGGTTGAAAGCTAAACCAACCCATATAATCTGAACCTACCTGGGAATGTGCCAAACTAGCATACTCAGGTTTGATCGGGCTAGGTTTGCCAGCAGCTTCTGCCAGCAACTGAGCTTGACAAGAGCGCTCCATTGTGATGAACCACCATGCAGCCTCATCGACTGAGTGACCTACTGTCAGTAAGCCGTGGTTCTTAAGAATGACGGCTTTATTTTTTCTGAGAGTTTGAGCAATACGCTTGCCCTCTTTTGGTTCTAGAACCACACCTGTATAGTCCTCAAAGAGGCTATGGTCTTCGTAGAATGCACAGGCATCTTGGGTGAGGGGATCGAGGAGGCGACCCAGGCTAGACCAGCTTTTGCCGTAGATTGAGTGAGCATGGGCTGCTGCTACTATGTCAGTACGAGCTGCATGAACTTGGGAATGAATCGCAAAAGCCGCCTGGTTCACTGGACGGTTACCCTGAATAACTTCACCTTGGTGGTTAACCAAGATCAAGTCGCTTACCCGAATCAGACCAAAGTGCATTCCGAAGGGGTTGACCCAGAAATGTTCGGGGTGTTCCGGGTCGCGAGCAGTTATATGACCTGCAATCCCCTCATCAAACCCAAAGCGGGAAAATAGGCGGAATGCGGCTGCTAGTCGCTGCTTGTGATGCAGGCGTTCTTCTTCAAAGGAAGCAAAGGTTGGTAGCTGGGGGGTGTTTGGCTTGGGTATGGATACAGTTTGCATATTGCCAACCTAATTATGTGATTTTTAAGTAAAAATTTTGATATCTCTTCTTGAAATTAATTAGGACTTACGCATTGACAATTTTGGCAATAAGTGTAGTAAGCGAACCTGCCATAAGTAAAAACCTCGCATCTAAAAATCTTTCTTCTGTAACAATAACTTCGTGTCGCCAATACAATATATACCTTGAGAATGTTTTAGTAGAACTTATACAAATCAAACGCTTATAGGATTTACGCTTCCAGACCAGGAAAAATTATCCAACCGATGACACAGAGTGCAGCTACCCCGCACTCTGCCCCTTAAAATTTAGATGCGTTTACCCTGCTCTATAAACTGGATATTATTTTCCCAAATGAAAGCAGGTGAACAATTTCCTGCTATTAGAACCTGAGTTCGATATAAAAAATAAGACTGAAAAGTAGACACAGTAAACTTTGTAGCAATACAAGCCTGTGTTACTCTTATGTCAATAAGATTGAATAAATGAGAATAAATGGGACTGGTGCTAAAAGAGAGTATGATGAATTCGTGACGCATTCATTATGGGAATGAGTACTAAAAAATCGTTAAAAAGGGACGGGAGAGGAGGAAGACGTGAAAATGCACCTCAGTTAGTCAAACTGGAAAAATAAAGACACAATTACAATCCGTGTGCCAAAAGCCATCTTATTCCAAGTGATAGAAGTAGCTCACAGAATTG
>CAZZXJ010000238.1:0-8865 GCA_964657905.1 uncultured Stigonema sp. | reverse complement strand
ACACCCCACACCCCACACCCCGCCCCAACGGGGCTTGGTCAGGAGCAGGAACGTCAACGGGTAGAAAGATTGGAATCCTATCTCCGAGATCAGGGAATTGACCCAGACGAAATTCCGTAGAACCTTAAAGGGAAAACAGTTCTCTATTATGACAGTAAAAGACTTGGAAAAGTTACAAGCAACTCTCTCAGAAGCCGGAGATGATTACCAGCTAGAACTGGAAAATGGGAAAATTATTGTTATGGGACCGTCAGACATTGTATCCAGCGAAATTGGAGACTGTTACCATGAATCTAAGTTGGGCGACGGCTCTATTCTGCTAAGTGGAGGCATAGGTGTCAGCGAAGGATAGATTTCACAATTTAGTCAAGTCTGCGCTCATTCGGGCTGGGTGGACCATTATTCATGATTTATTTCCAATAGATTATGGGGATGTACAGATGCAGATTGACTTGGGATCTGAACGTCTAGTTGCCGCAGAGCGAGGTAGTGAAAAAATTGCGGTGGAAGTAAAAAGCTTTATCGCTCCCTCTACCATTTCTGAATTTCACACTGCCTTGGGACAGTTCCTCAATTATCGCTCTGCCTTACGTGCAATTGAACCTGAGCGGATTCTTTACTTAGCGTGTATGGTTCCCTAATTCATATGGACTTAAAGGGCGATAAAATTTGGATTCAATACGACGGTACAGAAGTAGGTGTAGCGAATGAATTGGTGGAACTAGGAATACCCAAGCAGGATATCGTGTTGGCATATCATTCACCCTTCATGCGACAGTACGATGGGTTTGCAGTTGGATAGCTAAATTGGACTTTGGACAAAAAAGAGTTGTTCGCATGGACTTTCTTTTATAAATCGCTCAAACATCTGCCCTTGTTACATTTTTATTCCCACCCTAAGATTTGCATCTTTTTTAACTCTGAATAGTTTGGACTTTGGACAAAAAAGAATTGTTCGCGTAAAATATACGTTATTTATGTATATCATAAAAGCATCACCCACATTCCGCACGCAGAAATGTTACACTGCAACGGATATATCTAAGTAAGTCGGCGCGAAAAAACCAAACTATGTAAAGATAAGTAAATACTGAGAATGCATCTACCGAGGTGACTAAGATATGGGCGCTCCTAGCACTTTGCATCTCTCATTTCTTGAGGTTAGGAATATTAGCTTTGCACCTTAAATTGAGAAACAACTCCCTGCAATCCTTGCGCAGCATCATCCAATTGCTCAACGGCACGGTTAGTGTCCTGTAAAGATTCCAGGGTTTGCTGGGAAGCTTCACTTAATTGGGCGATCGCCACACTGATTTGCTGCGCCCCCTCGAATTGTTGATCCATGCTATGACTCACCTCTTCAAAACGTGGTGTCAGACTCTGAACTTGATCGATCACCAAGGCGATTTGTCCACTGATTCTGCCGACGTGTTCTACAGAGTTGCTCACCTCTTTATTGAACTTATCCATTTCCATCACACCAGTAGAAACAGAAGACTGCATCTCTTTGACCATCTGCTCGATTTCTAGGGTGGCGACCGCCGTCTGATCTGCCAAGCGCCGAATTTCTCTGGCGACTACAGCGAAACCTGCCCCATACTCTCCAGCCTTCTCGGCTTCAATGGCGGCGTTGAGGGAGAGTAAATTTGTCTGATCCGCCACCTTCGTAATCGTGGTGACCACGCTGTTAATATTATTGGCTTTTTCATTCATCACCCCAAGTGTGGAGGAAATAGAGGTGGTGGCTACAGCTAAATGACGCATCGCATGAGCCATTTGCGTCAGGTCTGTTTGACTACGACTGGCTTCCTTGGCAGTTACTTGGGCAGTCTGAGCAATATTATCCATGGTCTTGACTAATTGCCCAGAAGTGGCGGCGATTTCATGAGAAGTGGCGCTGACTTGGTTGGTGCTCGCAGTTTGCTCTGTGATGGTTGCTTCTAACTGCTTGCCTGCTGCCGCAATTTGGGTGGTAGATCTGGTAATTTGGATACCAGACCTTTGCGCCTGGCATATCAATGAATTTAGGCTTTTGGTCATGTTACGGAAGGCTGTCAGTATTTGCCCAAGCTCAGTTTCATCTTTCGTAACTTCAATAGTTTGGGTTAGGTTTCCCTGTGCAATATGTTCCGCTGAGTCAACGACTTGCGGCAACTGTCGCTTCAATGGCAAACCAATCCGTAGACCAACAATGATGGTGGAAAGGATTGCTAACACAGTAGTCATCCAAATTACCGTGACCATGAACGAACGTGCTTCCTTAAGTTCCTGTTGACGCTGTTTCACGGCAGCTTCTACCTGTTCGCTGAACTGCTGTCGCATCGTGTCAAGAGTTTGGGCTTGATTGTTACTAAGTTGTGGAGCTGCTTGTGCTAGGTTGTTAGCATCGATTAGCCGCAAAGCTTCTTGAAGGCTGTTATGTAATCGATTACCTTCTCCAATCAGACTATTCACTTGTGCCATGAGAGAATTCGTCAGTTGTTCCTGATCAGGGATATTAGCCGCCTCTCTTAACTCTTGAGCATTTTTATTGAAAGATTCGTATCCGTTATCAAAGGAATTTTTGAAGCTTTGGTCTTTGGGAAAAATTGCATAACCACGCACAGCTCGTAACATCCTAGAAATGTCATAAGACGTTTGCTCCAATTCTTTATTAGTCGTTTGCAGGAGAAAAGCTTGGTTGTCTATCTCAATGACTTTGTGAATCATTGAAGCAACTACTAAACCCTGGATAATTAAGAAAATCAAGGGAACTGAATATCCGAGGAGAAAGCGGTTAGCAATTTTATTCAACATTTTGCCGGGTTATCCTATGTATTTGGTTACAGAATTTGGCTAAAATTTTAATTGTCTTGAGTTTTATGCAGCCTTTGAATTCGTTGTTGAAGGACTGCTGCACCGGCTTTGTCGCCACGATGTTCTTTAAGCAGAGTCAGGTGAATTAGTGCTTCATAGTAATTTGGTTCGAGATAAATCGCTTTTTGGTAGCATTGCTCAGCCTGGTGGTTGTCCCCCTTCGCCTGATACACTTCACCTAGTAAGAGGTAAGCTTGAGCATTTGTAGGGTTTTGGCTCAGATATGTCTTGCATAGGTTGGCAGCTTCATCCAACCGTCCTGCATCTGCTAGGTTTCTGACTGTTTGCAGATTGGGAATTGTGTCCGCAGATTTTGAGCGGAACTTGCCCACGCCACTCCCCTCAACGGAGGGAACCTCCGCACGGGGGTGGATACCCTTAAAAAGGGGGGTGGATGTAGCGAATGTAGCGGATGAATTATCGGTTTTCCTAGAATTTTCTTTTCTCACAGTCAACTTATCCGTTACATCCGTTGCCACCGTTGCCACCTTCCGGTATGCAAAACTAAATGGATAACGAACTGACACAAATCGGTCGGTTGGTATCCTACCAGTTTCAGCAGACCCTACAAATAACAGACCTTTGTCCGTTAATAAGCGGTCTAAAATATCCATAGCCTGGGAACAGGCGGCGGAATCAAAGTAAATTAACAAATTACGGCATAATATTATATCATACTTCTGATTGGCAAGGAAAAAGGGATCTAGGAGATTCCCATGAATGAAATTAACAGTATTGCGCACAAGTTTAGATAACTCGTACCCGTCTGCCGTTTGCCGAAAATAGCGTTCCCTTTGGGGCAGATCTTCACCTCGAAAAGAATTCTGGTTATAAATAGCGTTTGTAGCTGTAAGTAGTGCTTTTTTGCTGATATCAACAGCATCTATGCGAAACTTATCTGGGGTTAAACCTGCACCAAGCAGGAGCATGGCAAGCGAGTAAGGCTCTTCCCCAGTAGAACAGGGGATACTTAACAAGCGCAGGATGCCATTATTCCGGTTTGGCAACCACTCAGATTTAACGTAATGTTCCAAGAAAGTAAACGGCTTGCGATCGCGAAAAAACCAAGTCTCTGGGACAACCACAAGTTCAATCAGCTCTTCAAGTTCCGCTTTTGATGTTTGCAATCGCTGCAGATATGTTTGTAAATCGGGCAAATCACAGGCTAAGCGACGCTTTTCCACGGCTCTAGCAATCTTGTGACCAATGGTGCTAGCCGCTAAACCAATTTTATCTTTGAGCAGTGCCTCAATTGTTGCCTGTGTGATTGGCATTAGTATTCCCCTGCTAATAGGCGCTTGTGTTGCGAATCCGATAGCAAATTCTCTAAGCGGATCAGTTGGATCATCCGCTGATCATCCATAATCATTTCTCCTAAATAAGAAGCTTCATCTAATTGCGTTCCCGGATTCACCAGTTCGGTGTTTGGTTTATTTAAAGTCTCTGTGACTCGTTCCGCCATCAACCCGAGGTAGCGCTTAGTATGATCTTTGCCTACGTAATTGACCATGATAATCCGCGTACTCAAGTAGTCCCGACTGGGCTTACCTTGAATTAAATGGCAGATATCGATGACGGGCACGATCGCACCTCGATAGTTGAATAAGCCTGCAACATACTCAGGAACGTGGTGTACCTTTCTGAGCATGACTCTGGGGATAATTTCAGCGACCTGAGAACAATCAAGGGCATAAAGGTTGTCCCCGACATAGAAAAGCAACATTAACATTGTTTAACCTAGGGAATATTCCTTAATATAAATATGATATGAGTTATTTAAAAACCGTTACCATATACAAAATGATACTTAGTACCATTTTTATATAGAGCCAGGTCGGCAGGATTTGTTTATGTAGCCTTCGTTTGCACGCCGCTAGGGGCGTGCCGAAAAAAGTTGCGACGCTGTCCTGAATGGGTGGCGGAGGGCGATTAAGCGCATCTTCACAAAGAATTAGTATTACATAAATTTTAAATGTATGTAATAGCCATCTCCGAAAAACAATGTAGAGACGCGAAATTTCGCGTCTCTACAAGGATTTCAGGTAACGCATAATTAATTTCCTGAGATGTCTAATAGTTTATTTTTGGCGTTGCTGATTGTAAATATGAATTAGCCTCACGCAAAGGCGCAAAGACGCAAAGACCCAAAGAATCGTTGTTTAGTCATATCGAAAAATGTTAATTCATACTCTGATTCAGCAACGCCTTATTTTTTATAGAAAAGATATAAGTAGGAAAAGTAGGTTTTAAAAATATTAGGACTTACGCATTGACAGAAATAGTTAAGTATGGACCTGGATTTTCCATTATAGGAACCGTATTGCCTATGCACGCACAACGGCAACAGAACACCCGTTTTTTGTAGTTGTAACTTGAGTCGTCAAGCGTTCTTCGATTGGTAGCGCCTTTTGGCGGAAGTTTTTGGGGCGGGAGCGATAACCATCGCGTAACTGCCGCAAAATAGAAATCAGGGCTTGATCTTGAACAGAGTCGATTTCATCAATAAACAAAACCAATGGTCGTGGCGAAGCTTGTGCCCAAGCACGAAGACTGGCTTGAATCCTCTGTCCTGGTTCCGCTTGATGCCAAGCTGGGGGTTGCAGGTCTTGGGGTAACCAGTCTGCTATCGTATCGCGCCATGCACCGAGAATCGCCAATTCTGCTGCGCCTGGGTCATGACTAAAGGGGCTTCCCACTTCTGCCGACACCATGAGTGCCGTATACCGTCCACTTTTCGTTAATTGTTCCGCTAGCGCTAGCATGGCGGTAGTTTTACCCGTTTGGCGAGGCGCATGAATCACAAAATAGCTACGTTGTTCAATCAGCCGCTCTAAGTCTGGCAATCGACTCGTAGGCGACAGCATATAGTGAATGTCGGCTTGGCTTGGACCTGCGGTGTTGAACCAACGAGACATGGTGTGTTTGGAGCGCTGCGGATTGGGCGATGCTATCAGTGTAGTTCAAATAGGGGGTACTGGTGGTTGGGGTCGAGGCACAAATGCCAAAAACGTTTCTGGTGTGGTCATAGTTCCTGCTACAGCTTTTACCCGCCACCACGATTCAGTTGTGGATTTGTGCGATCGCTTTAGTTGCCACAACTTTTCCTACTTTTTTCAAAGGAAATAATTTCTAAAAAACCTACTTTATTTTGAAACTTTTATTTTTGTAAATTTACTTAGTAATTGAAGGATATTATGGTATATCTTATTGAAAATTATAATTTTAATTTTTCAGGACATCTATCTAGAAAGCGTTACCACCTCGCGACTTTCCCAACTATACGGCTCTAAGTTGGGAAAGCCAGAAGCTAATGAGTTGCTTCAAGCGATGGTCGCAAATGGCGAAAGACTCATTGAAAAAGGTTTGCATCTTATTCAACATATGAAGGCTTCAAACTATTAAAAGTTATGGAAAGAACTGATAATACGACTTCTTCAGCAGCATTTGACAAAGTAGCACAAAAGGATCTTCAGCAAGGAAGTGTATACTTTATTCGCCATGGTGAAAGTACCAGCAATGAACGCAATATTTTTGCAGGGGTACTGGATGTAGGACTCACAGCATTTGGCAAGCTGCAGGCACGCCGTGCAGGTCTTGACATGAAGAAAAAAGGTGTGAAGTTTGACGCAGTATATGTCTCTCACATGAAGCGTGCGCGGCAAACCTGTGAAATCGCCGTTGATGTCAGTCAGGCGCTGAAGTCACCCGATACCCCAATTGAGATCGACCATCGAATTAGTGAGAAATCCTTTGGTATTTTTGCGGGTCGGAATCTGAATCTGCTTCGTCTTGCTCTTGGCTATGAAGGTTTCGAGGAAATGTTGCATTCACATAACGAAGCACCGCCGGCGGGCGAGTCGATAGCACAAGTCTACGCACGCGCTGCTGCTTTCTATGAGCAGCGAGTTGTGCCGCACGTGCAACGGGGTGAAGATGTTCTAGTGGTGTGCCATCAATATGTATTGGAGCCTTTAGCACTTTACTTAAGCGATCTACCACCAAGTGATTATCATCACCTGAAACTCCCTAATGGTAAAGCTCTCAGTCGAGAGGAACTCGTCAAGTTTCGCGACACAGAATCCAGCGATACCGCTTCCCTGCGCAAAAAGATCAACGATCTTTCGATCATGTGGGCGATTTTGCTATATGCCGGTGCATTCTTGCTTGGCAGCTTGGTAAGAGTAGTCAGTAGTTCCACAACAGGGATTCCATCAAGCCTATTTGTCTCGATCATCGTTGGCTGTCTCGCCCTCTCAACGTTTTATACTTACCTGGACATTGACTTTGCCGCAAGTAGGCGCAAGGTAACCTCAACTGTGAAGGTTGTGGTTTACGCGTGGATGTTGGTGAGATGGTTAGTTGGCTTGTTGTTAATATTTTCTGGAATCTTGTATCAAAGCCCCGCAGACTTGTACAAAGTTTTATGGGTGCTTTTTTGGATGGTTCCGCCAGCCCTGACTTCCCCAGTTTTATCGATCCTTTGGGGCGGTAATCTTTATCCGTCGGCTGTGTTGTCAAGGACATTATCAATCATCGCTCCAGTGGCGCTAATTGGTACATTTGCCATTTCAAAATTACAAATTAACGTTTCTAGCCTGAACTTTTTCTTTATCATTCTCATTGTTGGTCTGGCGATACCGGGGGCGATCGCCCAGGTGTGGCGTTCTAGATCTCCTGTGAACTCAAACCGACACAGTAAGGAATGGAAATTTATCGGAGTCCTTGCTGTCGTATTGATGGCATTTGTCACAGCTTTTCAGTTTACTCCTCAAACATTCATTGGAGACATATTTTTCCCAACGGATACGAACCGCTCACTAGCCTGTCTGCAACAGCTTGCATTGGCAACACTGGTTTTTGTCCTCATGCGCTTGTTAGCTGTATTAACTTCAGTCTTTGCAAATCGCAAGCTGAGCAAGGCAGAAGCACAGGATGCTTATATCCTTCTTGTTAATCCAAACTTTTTCCTTTGGGCTGCTCTTTTCAGTGGAGTTAGCACAACCGCAAATCCGGCAGCTTTGAATTATGCAATTTTTTGGGCAGCACTAGGGTTTTTCTGCATACCTGTCATCGAGCAGATATTGTTTATGAATACGTTTGGCAATGAATTATTGAGAGAAACACTGCGTTCTTCAAGAATGGCAACAGACGATATCAAAAAGCTGTTCCAAAAATTGGATGCGGATGGAAGTAAGACCCTTGGTAGAGAAGAGATTATTGAGTTTTTAGGGCTAGTAGAAGATATGACAGTAGGCGAACGTAGCTCTGAAAAGGTCAGGAAATACATAACTGACTATCTGTTCAACATTCTTGACACCGATCAAAATGGTACAGTCGATTTAAAAGAGTTAGAAGACTATGTATCAACGTATGGGTTGGTTGTCAACCTTAACGTTTGATACGCTATCCAGGCTGGTTTTGTAGTAGCTCTAGTACTCCATCAAGTCAACTTTGCTGGGTCTACGGTCACTTGTTCGTAGTGAGGACTTTAGTCCTCATGTTCTTGAGGGCCTCAGCCCTCACGACGAACTCTTCTAAGTTTCCTTGGAGTGATTTATCTAAACCACTGTTAGGTCTGTCATCTGAAGACTTCCAAAAAATGAGCATTGTGATCAATGTCATTGATCACAATGCAGAGTAGGGATAAACTAAGTTTATCCCTACTCTGCATTAAAGGCTACCAATGTTTTGGGAACCCAGGAAAACCTTACATTGGCAAGTCTTGTCAAAAATAAGCCAGTACATTACAACTGTACGCTCCACAGAAAACCCTTTATATCATCTTTTGCCCTTTTTTCTCAAGAAGTTGCCTCACTGACATCTTTTACCTTCGATAGGGAGGGCTGGTGGGTAATGCCCAACGCCCTTAGGGTGACGCTCGTTCCGACGCCGGAGTACCTCACTGAATCGCAAACCGCTATATATAGCAGTTCTCATATGAATGAAGTACACCCAACTAAAAAAGGAGTCATTCGTCATTCGTCAGGATAACTCCCTATTCTGGCTCCT
>CAZZXJ010000237.1:0-8873 GCA_964657905.1 uncultured Stigonema sp. | reverse complement strand
TGGCTCCCCTTCCTCCCACTACCTCTCCCTCCCCGAACGCATCAACTCTCGTCCTTTACCGCCTGTGGAGGTGGTGGATATGCGGCAAGAGTTGCAACAGGGAAATAAGTCAATCTTCAGTCGCTCCCTTCAAGATGCTTTACAGCAGATGCAACAAAAGCATCAACAAGGAATTTTATTTATTAATCGTCGCGGACACAGTACTTTTGTATCTTGTCGCAATTGTGGATATGTGATAGATTGTCCGCAGTGTGACGTGTCATTGGCATATCATCATACAGAGGAGAATGCACCGGAGTTATTGCGGTGTCATTACTGCAATTTTGTGCGATCGCATCCGCGAAATTGCCCAGAATGCGGTTCTCCTTACCTAAAATTTTTCGGCACCGGGACTCAAAGAGTGGCGGAGGATCTCGCAAGCCAGTTTCCTGAATTGCGCTTTATTCGCTTTGATAGCGATACCACTCGTACTAAGGGAGCACACCGTACATTGCTAACTAAGTTTGCTAACGGTGAAGCAGATTTGTTGATAGGTACGCAAATGCTGACCAAGGGATTGGATCTGCCTCAGGTGACACTTGTGGGCGTTGTCGCAGCTGATGGACTACTGCATCTCTCAGACTATCGTGCTAGTGAACGGGCGTTTCAAACCCTGACTCAGGTTGCTGGACGTGCTGGCAGAGGTGAAGATCCTGGAAGAGTGATTATCCAAACTTACACTCCAGAGCATCCAGTTATTGAGGCAGTAAGATACCACGATTATCAGTCTTTTATCCAAGCCGAATTAGAACAACGGCAAGCGCTGAATTATCCCCCCTACGGGCGATTGATTTTATTGCGGTTGAGCAGCCTTGATCCAATTCAAGTGCAGAATGTTGCCCAGATAATAGCAACAGCTTTGGCGGCCCATGATGGGTTAGAGTTATTGGGACCAGCGCCAGCGAGTGTTTTACGGGTAGCTAATCGTTATCGCTGGCAAATCCTACTGAAATTTGCTCCTGATGCATTACCACAACTGCCAGATTGGGAAGACATCAGAGCGCTTTGTCCCCAGTCTGTTAGTTTGACAATTGATGTAGACCCATTAAATATGATGTAAGCAGATTCATGCCTACACATTTCTCAGTTGTGAATTGGGCCGAAAAGCCCGCTTCCGATGTGGGCGGGCAAGACGCCCACCCGACAAGAAACTCAAAATGATAACTAAGCAGTCATTGCAAAATTAAATAGACAATGTCATTGCTTCACTTCGTTCGCAATGACATTGTCTATTTTTGCATACGTACTTCAATACTGCAAGGGCTGAGATAAATTATCAACCGTCAACCTATGTAGAGAAGCGACCTGTCGCGTCTCTACACCGATTTAATTCCCACCACAAATCCTTAAGCGAGTAGTATTGATACGTACTTAGTTTGGTTTTTTGATGCCGACTTACTTATACTAATATTTGACGATAGTAACGCAAAGCGATAGAATTGTGATTATTAGTTTTAAATCTGAAGAGACAAAGCTTATCTTTGAGGGCTTTACGTCTTCTCAGTACCCGCCCAATATCCAAAAAACTGCTTTACGAAAATTGCTTATCCTTGACGCAGCAACATCAATTAACGATTTGCGCGTTCCACCTAGTAATCGTTTAGAAAAGCTAGTTGGCGATCGCAAAGGGCAGTACAGTATTCGTATTAACGATCAATGGCGAATCTGCTTTGTTTGGACGGATTAGAACAATGCTTATGTAGTTAAAATAGTCGATTACCACTGATGCATGGAAATAATTATGAACAACCGTCTGCCAAACATCCATCCTGGTGAAATCCTACAACTAGAATTTTTAGAACCAATGAATATCACACCTTATCGATTAAGTAAGGATATAGGTGTAGGTCAAACACGGATTAGCGAAATTTTATCTGGAAAACGCAGTGTTACAGCAGATACAGCTTTGCGTTTATCTCGCTATTTTGGTAACAGCGCTCAGTTTTGGTTGAATTTACAAACACAATACGATTTACGTCAAGCTCTTGAAGAGAATGCAGAAGTTTACAATCAAATATCTAAACTTGGGGTTAATGATGTAGCCTGAGTAACTCACCATAATGAAGACTTTGGTGCCGTACTCTCGCAAGAGGAATTACACTGTGAACGCCGTATTTCTTATTGCACTTTCCACTCAAAATACATTTTTATTATTTTGGTAGGCTTTAAACCCATCCCTGAAAGATTTTTGGAAAATTAACATAGCTGCTCTCCGAGGAGCGTACTTCTGCCTTTGTTTTGTAAATTAATTAAATATTTATCTTGTCAAACATTTTTGTATCTTCATGGCGAAGAAATTTTAGATTTTTATAGGCTTTAATAAATAATCAAACGGACATGATATGACTAGTACCGCGCAGCGTTACTAGCAATACTTACTTGCCTTGCTGTAGGATTCAAAAAGTAGAGCAATCTATCTTTAGGTTTATGGAAAATGTTCAACCTAGACGATTATTCCTGGATGGGAATTTGACAATCTAGTAATGGCGCATACAATGATTAGGAAATGGAGTAATGGAGACTCTTATAACTGGAGGTGTTTCATATGTATAATTCATATTTTTTCCACCGCTATATATTATTAACAGAAAATAGTTTCAATCAGACAAAACTGATGGAAGCAGAAGTGGTTCGGGCAACAGATAATACAACTAAGCCGCAGAGCGAGTTTATACCTTATGTACCAATGTTGTTTGCCCCCATTTTATTCATGACTGTTTGGGCAATTGCCGCTTTTATGGTTCCATCACATGTGCGAAAGTTTCCCCAAAATGATAAAGTAACTAGCAACCGCTTCAAGCAAGTTCCCTGTAAAAACTGTCAGTTTTTTCAGGACAATCATTATCTTAATTGTGCGGTACATCCTTCTATTGTGTTAACCAAACAGGCACTCAATTGCTCTGACTACTTCCCCCCTATCTGACTACTTGCCCCATAACAGTATAAACAAATTGGAATCTACTGATGATCATTTCCGCTGATACCTACATCCCCTTTCCACGTCCGCTTGTCTACGCTACCTACCGCGATAAGCTCCTCGAACTTGTGTCCTACTTGCCCGATGTGCGATCTATCGAGGTCAAGTCACGCCGTGAAGAGAATGGACTCATTCACTTTGAAAACGAGTGGCACGGCGGTGGCGAGATTCCAGTTGTAGCGCGTGCCATAATCAGCGAGGCGATGCTCTCGTGGACCGATTTTGCTACTTGGAACGACTCTGAGTTTACTACTGTGTGGCGGATCAAGACACACGCATTTACTGAAGCAGTAAACTGCGCCGGGAAGAATCGCTTTCTCGAGAAAAACGGCGGTACACTCATTGAAAGCCGAGGCGAACTCATTATTGACACTACGCAAATCCAGAATGTACCACAGCTATTTGTTGGTCCAGTAGGGCGGACAGTCGAGGATTTCTTAAGCAAAAAGGTTGAACCGAACCTGCAACAAGTCGGTAGGGGAGTTCGTCTCTACTTGGAACAGAGCCAAAACAGTGGGGGGAGATGAGGAAGTACAAAAATTAAAAATGCAAATTTTTAATTTTTATTACAAATTATTATTATAAATAATTATCATTCATAATTAATTTTTAATTAATTTCAAGTGCTTGACAGCAGTTCTGGTGCTACCAATCCTTTTTGAAGAGCTAAGACTGCTGCTTGAGTGCGATCGCGGACTTCTAGCTTTTGTAAAATGGCATGAACATGAACCCGCACTGTACCGTTCGTAATGTAGAGAATTTCGGCAATTTCCTGATTGCTTTTGCCAGCTGCTACCAGCGCCAGAATTTCTTGCTCTCGCTTCGTTAATGGGTTTTCTGACGATAAGGCATCAATTGTTGGCAATACTGCTTTGTGGTTTCCCCCAAAAACTGCCCGTATTTCTGTGGTTGCAGTCTGATCCCACCAAGAAGCACCCGCCGCTACTGATCTCAGTGCCAATATTAGAGACTCAGAGGGGATACCTTTAAGGCAGTAACCCTGTGCCCCTGCTTCAATTAACTTAAAAATCAGGGGTTTTTCTGAACGAGATGTTAAAACTAAAATCGGTAAATTTGAATGCTGCTGCTTGATTTGGCGACAGGCTTCAATACCGCCGATTCCTGGTAAACCGACATCAAGTAAAACTAAATCAAGTGGATAGCGATTTGCCAATTCTACGGCTTGTTCGCCATCCTCTGCCTCTGCTACGATTTCTAAAGCCGTTTCCTGCTGTAACCGTGTTCGCAGACCGAGGCGAAATAGTTCATCATCTTCAACAAGTAAGATTTTTAGTACAGCATCCGGTTTCATTTTTTGTTAGTTGTTAGTTGTTGATTGTTAGTTGTTAGTTGTGACGAGAACAACCAACAAGCAACAGGCAATAACCAACAACTTGTCATCCTAAATTTCAGTCAGCTGACAGGCAGGTAGTCTAAACCCAAACAGTGCCCCTCGTGGCGAGCGGTTCTCTGCCCAGATTATACCCCCATGAGCGTCAATAATCTGCCGAGTTAAATATAACCCTAGTCCAGAACCCTTAGCATTACGATCGCTGTGTCCTTGATAAAATCGCTCAAACAAATGGGGTAGCTCTTCTTCTGTAATCCCAGAACCACTATCAAGAATTTTCACGATTTGATAACTAGAAAAACTTTCCATGACTACTTCTACTTTACCCCCACGGGGAGTATGGTTAATACCGTTGATCAGGAGATTGGAGAAAACTCGCCCAAGTTGCAAAGTATCGCCATTTACCCATAATATCCGGCGAAATTCCGATTCTCCATAGTTAAGAGACATATATACCTGACGCGCTCTCGCGACCTCAATCAGAGTGGCAATCACCTCTTCTGCCACTGTCACTAAGTCAACAGGTGAGATCTGAAGTTTCAATCCCTCAGCATCGTTGCGATATACATCTAATACAGTTTCTACCAGTTGCAACGTAGTGCGGTGAGAGCGAGTCATTGTTTCTATGACTTTTTCTTGCATTGGGCTAATGACACCGAATTGCCCTCCCTTAAAAGATTTCAGGGTTTGAATTGCTCCTAATAAAGGTGTTTTCAAATCATGAGTCAGGGTGGAAACAAAATCGAACCGCAGCCCCGCCAGTTGTTCTTGGGAATGTAATTGTGCTTGCGTATAGGCGATCGCTTCCTCATTGCGGCGGTTGCGGTCGCTTAAATAACCCGTTACCAGCAGGGCAATCACTGCAATCAACCGATTCGCCACCGTTGAGGGAGCACTTGGTTCCTCTCCAGGGACAAACAAATTCAACAGCGTTAATCCACAAGCTGCTAGCGTTACCCTAAACACTGCTGTGCGATTCAATCGATTTGCCAACAAAATCGTTCCAGTGTAAAGGTAGCCGAACACATACTCAGGCGGCGTTAAGTATTCCAGTGCTATGACTATGGCAAACCCACCAGTTAGCAACCAGTAAACCAGCCCTCGTTCATTTCTGGTCAAAACACTTTCTTTAATTGTCAATAAACAAGACCACATTATAGGCATCTCATAAATAGTTGAACTACTACGAAAAGCAACGATTTTACTCTCTTTGAGGAACCTCAACCAGCCTACTTAAGTTCGGTAATCTTATTCTGCTAAAGGAGTAGAAACCTATAACATATGCCAGACCTATATCAATAGATATACATAGAGGATTAGGAAAAAATAAATAATTGATGAAGATGGTAAAAATGTGATAATTTTTAATCAATCAAAAAATGTAATATCATCTCTTGCTTAAAACTTAAGCCAACCTGGGGAATATTGGCTTGCAGGGTAAGTAGGAGGAAGTCCTAAATATTAAAAAGCTGTGTTCTCCCTCAAATACTTAAATCAATTTTCGGATATTTTATGTAAATAAATGACGATAACATATATTAAGTTCTCATTAATTAAGTATATATTATCACAATTAATCATAATTTATCAGGAACTGGTGAGTAATTAGTGGTTAAGATAACAACCAACAACTAACAATCGAAAATGATGGACTCCGCAAACTCCTCCACATCTAAATCCCCTCGTCCTCTGAAGAGCGATCGCCGTAACCCACGCAAGTCGCTAGTAAGCACAAAAGGACTCTACCAAAGAGCGATCAAAGATGCCTTCATCAAGCTCAATCCTAAGCAAGCGATTAAAAACCCCGTGATGTTTTTAGTTTGGGTTGGTACTCTCATCACCTTACTAGTTACTATTGATCCCTACCTATTTGGTCCAGTTCCAGGCAAGAACCTGCGACTGTTCAACGGATTGATTACGGGGATTTTGTTCTTCACCGTTTTATTTGCCAACTTTGCCGAAGCAGTGGCGGAAGGGCGAGGTAAGGCACAAGCCGATGCCTTACGGTCAACGAAGTCTGAGACAATGGCCAAAAAACTCTCGCCCGATGGCTCAGTTATGGAAGTATCATCCACCAGCCTGCGTCAGGGTGATACTGTGTACGTGATTGCAGGTGATATCATCCCTGTCGATGGAGAAGTGGTTATGGGTGTCGCCTCGGTGGATGAATCGGCGATTACCGGAGAATCAGCACCAGTACTCAAGGAAACAGGTTCAGATGTTGCTAGTTCCGTTACTGGTGGTACGCGCATTATCTCTGATGAACTCATTATCCGCGTCACAGCAGACCCAGGCAAAGGGTTTATTGATCGGATGATTGCCTTGGTAGAAGGGGCAGAACGTAAGAAAACACCAAACGAAATTGCGCTAACGGTGTTACTGGCGGTTCTTACCTTAATATTTTTGTTTGTCATAGTGACTCTGCCGTCCCTCGCCAATTATGTCAAAAGTCCAGTCAGTGTAGCAATATTGATTGCCCTGTTAGTCGCGTTGATTCCCACCACAATTGGAGGTTTGCTCAGTGCTATTGGGATCGCGGGTATGGACCGAGTCGCCCAGTTTAATGTCATTGCCACTTCAGGAAGAGCAGTAGAAGCATGTGGTGATATCAACACCCTAGTACTTGACAAAACAGGTACTATTACCCTTGGTAATCGCTTGGCAGAGGAGTTCATACCCATTAATGGGTACGACCTGGAGGAAATGGCCAATGTGGCTTTGGCTGCGAGCGTGTTTGATGATACCCCTGAAGGGAAATCAATTGTGCGACTGGCAGAAAGATTAAATGCCAAGATTGATTTTGAGCGTGATCGAGCCGAAGGAGTGGAGTTTTCTGCCAAAACCCGTATGAGTGGCACAAATTTACCTAACGGACGCCAAGTGCGAAAGGGCGCAGTATCAGCGATTAAGACATTTGTCCATTCCCACGAAGGACATGATACGCCAGAACTTGATGCCGCATACGAACGAGTTTCGCAACTGGGAGGTACACCCCTAGCAGTTGCCCTTGAGGGTGAGATCTACGGCGTTATCTATCTCAAAGATATTGTTAAACCTGGTATTCGAGACCGCTTCGAGCAATTGCGGCGGATAGGAGTGCATACCATTATGTTAACTGGGGATAACCGAATTACCGCTTCTGTAATAGCCCAAGAAGCTGGTGTGGATAACTTCATTGCCGAAGCAACTCCAGAAGACAAAATTAGCGTGATTCAAAGAGAACAGGCAGAAGGCAAACTGGTGGCAATGACAGGGGATGGCACTAACGATGCACCAGCCCTAGCCCAGGCAAATGTCGGGGTAGCAATGAATACTGGGACTCAAGCGGCAAAAGAAGCAGCTAACATGGTGGATTTGGACTCTGACCCCACAAAGCTGATTGATATTGTTGCTATTGGCAAACAATTGCTGATTACTCGAGGTGCGCTGACTACATTTTCCGTTGCCAATGATATTGCTAAGTACTTTGCAATTCTTCCTGTGTTATTTGCCTCGGCTAACCTCCAAAGTCTAAATATTATGAAGTTAACCAGCACCAATTCTGCCGTACTATCGGCGTTGATTTATAACGCTTTGATTATTCCCGCTTTGATTCCCTTAGCGCTAACAGGTGTGAAGTTTAGACCCCTATCAGCTAA
The DNA here is from genome assembly GCA_964657905.1 of uncultured Stigonema sp. Taxonomy (GTDB): domain Bacteria; phylum Cyanobacteriota; class Cyanobacteriia; order Cyanobacteriales; family Nostocaceae; genus Stigonema. Next base: position 868 of record CAZZXJ010000237.1, on the reverse strand, counting down.
TGAATTGTTGCAACGAAATATTTTGATTTACGGTTTAGGTGGCGTGATTGCACCGTTTATTGCGATTAAGTTGATTGATATGGTGATTACGGTGGTAGGGTTGGCGTGATTTGGAAATTAGTCAATAGTCCAGAGTCAAAAGCAATAACTGTTGAGCATTGACTATTGATTAACAACTAACCTATTGTGTTAGATATTATACTAAAGGCTGCAAAATGTGTTGAAAAGTTTTTATGTCTATTGTTAGAGAAGCTGCCAGAGCAATTCGCATAACTGTGGTTCTCTGGGTGCTGACCGCAATTATCTATCCTCTACTGATACTCCTAGTGGGTCAAGTCCCCATCCTCAAAGAAAAGGCTGACGGCAGCATAGTGCAGAATATCCAGGGACAACCAATTGGTTCGGCTTTGATTGGTCAACAGTTCAGATCCGACCGATATTTCCACGGTCGTCCCAGTACAATAAAATACAGTCAAGGGAAAGATGCTAAGCCAACTGGTTTATCTGGAGCAAGCAATCTCGCTCCCAGTAATCCAGATTTGCTTAAGCGAGTTGAAGAAACGGCAAACCAACTCAGAGACGATAATATTCAACCCATAGCCGATCTCATTTACACCTCTGGGTCTGGCTTAGACCCGCATATTTCATTAAAAGCAGCACGAGAGCAGTTGTCCCGTGTTGCTGGTGTCCGTGGTGTTAGACCAGATGAGTTACTTCCTTTTGTTAATAAGTATACAGAGGGGAGATTTTTAAGTATTTTTGGAGAGCCTGGAGTCAATGTTCTAAAATTGAATTACGCTCTGGATCTTGATGAGTTTAATCGTAAGCAAAATAAATAAATTGTCATTTGTGATTTGTCCTTTGTCAT